>JAHJGZ010000244.1 GCA_018823795.1 Candidatus Omnitrophota bacterium | reverse complement strand
GGATGTACGCCCACTTCTTCATAACGGAATTTATCTTTTCTGAAAAGCTTAAGCTGGGGGCTCGGATACCATCCGCCGTACCGCACCCAGTAATCGCCGATAAAATTCCTTCTGGGTATGGTGAAGCCGTTACATTCGGTATGTTTTCCCAGCACCTCTTTGATCTCCCGCTTAAGCTCATCGCTTACTACCTCATCCGCATCGAGGCTTAGAACCCATAAATTCCTCGCCTGGGCATAAGCAAAGTTCCTGTGCCTGCCTTCGATATCCATCTTTCTTGTGATTATCCGGCCGGTATATCTGCTTGCGATATCAATTGTCCTGTCAGAACTTTCATCATCCACTGCCACTATCTCGTTTGCCCATCCGGCTACTGAATCCAGGCACCTGGCTATATTCTTTTCTTCGTTTTTAGTCAATACGACTACAGTCAAATTAATCATTTCAGGAACTC
Source organism: Candidatus Omnitrophota bacterium (assembly GCA_018823795.1). Classification (GTDB taxonomy): domain Bacteria; phylum Omnitrophota; class Omnitrophia; order JAHJGZ01; family JAHJGZ01; genus JAHJGZ01. Next base: position 2,182 of record JAHJGZ010000244.1, on the reverse strand, counting down.
CTTGATAGAATTTATGATAAAATCTAATTCTTCCCTGGTTAAATCCGGATACACCGGTATCGCTAATGTCTGAACAGAGGCCTTTTCGGACTCCGGAAAATCTCCCTTTTTGTAATTCAGGTGTTTAAAACATTCCTGCAGGTGCAGAGGCACGGGATAGAAAACGCGCGCATCTATACCCTTAGCCCTTAGATGAGCGACCAATCCGTCGCTAGGGCCATCCAGCCGCAGGACGTATTGGTGATAAATATGTGTCGTATACCCGGGAACAAACGGAGTCTTAATGCCGGCGCCCTTTAGCTGCTCGTTGAAATATGCGGCATTCCTGCGCCTCATTTCATTCCAGGATTCGAGATATTTTAATTTTACCATTAAGACCGCGGCCTGGATAGTATCCATCCGGTTATTATGCCCCAATACCAGATGATAATACTTATCTTTATTCCCCTGGTTCCTTAAAATCTTAAGTTTTTCTGCCGTAGTTTTATCGTTAGTAATCACCATGCCGGCATCTCCGAAGGCGCCCAGATTCTTACCCGGGAAAAAGCTCACCGAACCGCAATCGCCTATTGTCCCGGCTTTTTTTCCTTTATACTCTGCGCCGAAAGCCTGAGCAGCATCTTCGATGACCTTCAGTTTATGCTTTCTGGCCGCATCCATAATGCCGTCCATATCGGCGCACTGTCCGTAAAGATGCACGGGTATGACCGCCTTAATCTTACCTCGGGGGTGTTTCTTGACAGCCTCTTCTATACTTTCGGCAGATATATTATAAGTCGGCAGGTCTATATCCGCAAAGACGGGTATAGCACCCATAGCCGCGATTGCCCCGGCAGTCGCATAGTATGTAAAGGCGGGGCATACCACTTTATCTGCGGGCTTAATGCCCAATGCCAATAATGCCAGCTTGATTGCATCCGTACCGTTAGAAACTCCGACAGCATATTGCGCATTACAGTATTTTTGGACTTCGCTTTCAAAATCACGGACCTCATCGCCCAGGATGAAGTTCGTATTATCAATTACGCGCTTTATAGCGGCATCCAGTTCCTGACGTATCGGAATAATTTGCCTCTTTAAGTCTAACATAGGTATCTTAACCATAACAAACTCTTCCTTTCTTTATAGTAGTTTAGCAACCGCATCCAATGCCGAATCAACATCGATTGTTTCTAAACATTCTTTGTTTTTCATGCAATCAGAAAGATGGAATTTAACATAACAGGGGCTGCATTCCAGGCCTTTCTTCAGGACAATATGGCGTTTTTCATCGTAAGGGTAAGGGCCGTATACTTTCGGGTCAACCGGCCCGAAGAAAGATACGGTCTTCTTGCCTAATGCAGCCGCGATATGCAAAGGTCCGCCGTCGTTAGTAACTAAAATATCCAGGCCCTCTATCACCGCGCTTAAATCCTTAAGGCTTAATTTCCCTGCCAGGTCCAGCGGTTTATTACGCATATTATTCATTATTTGACCGGCGATAGGCCTCTCGGCTTCATCACCCAGAATGACTACTGCTGCTTTAAACCTGTCAATAACCCTATCTGCCAGCTCTGCGAACCTTCCTGCAGGCCAGTGTTTCAGATGGGCATCCCTCCCCCAGCTTGCGCCTGCTCCGGGGGCTATCCCGATGAGGGGGCCTTTACCGTATACGCCGCATTCCATAAACATATTCTTGTTTCTGGCTCTGGCGTCGTCCGGTATGAATAATTCTAATTTATTGCCTTTCGGTTCTATCCCGGCCGGCTTTAATAAATCCAGGTAATATTCCACAACATGCTTATTACTGTATCCGTCTATATCAATTTTATCCGTAAGGAATCTACCCCGGTTTTTATAGTTAAAGCCGATGCGCCTTTTAATCCCGGAGATTTTGGCTATTAAGCTATAGCGGTGGTCCAGGGAAAAATCAAGCATGATATCAAAACCCTCTTCTTTAATATCCTTTATTAAACCTACGAATTCACGTATCCCCCGCCATATTGATTTACGGAAGACTTTTTTGAGGTCTCCCCTGGATAAGGCAAGTATCCTTTGTATGCGCGGGCTGTCTTCAAGGATATCTTTTACCCGCTCATTGCACCAGTAACCGATAAGGCTTCCGGCCTCGCCCTCATTTATGGCCCTGATTACGGGGGTGGTGAATAATACGTCGCCGATACCGAACGGGTTTACGATAAGG
>JAHJGZ010000171.1 GCA_018823795.1 Candidatus Omnitrophota bacterium | reverse complement strand
ATTATTATAAATAATAGTCTTACATTGTTCCATATTTCAACTCATGTAAAAAGAAATGTAAAACTATGTCATTTTTTTGACATTAGGTAAAAATTTCTTTTACGCGGCGGGACGTATTATGTGGAAGAAGGTTAATTCAAATTAAACTTTTTTAGATAATATTGAAGATTCTGTTTGCTTACATTTAACTTTTTTGCAGCCTGGGTTTTATTCCCTCTCGTTTCTTGTAAGGCCTTTATAATTAAATCTTTTTCAATTGTAGCTGATTCACATTTTAATGTGGATAGCGATGGTTGTGCTCGAGGCACGTCAGATGGTGCCAGTCTCCTCAAATGTGTTTCAACAATTTCCCTTGTAATCATATCATGTTCGGATAAGGTAAGAATGCGCTCAATGGTATTTTCCAGTTCACGAACATTACCGGGCCATTCATACATTTGAAATAATTGAAGTGCCTCATCACAAAATCGAAATTTTTTCTTCTGTTTTTCATTAAACAAAGAGATAAAATACATACTTAATAATTCAATATCGTCTTTTCTCTCCCGTAACGGTAGTATCGGTATCGGTACAACATTGAGACGATAGAATAAATCTTCCCGAAAGGTACCTTTTTTTATTTCTTCTTCTAAATGCCGACTTGTTGCCGCTACAATCCTTACATCAACCGGAATATCAGTAAGACCTCCAACGCGTTTAATTATCTTATCTTGTAATACGTGTAACAGTTTAACCTGAATATTCAACGATGTTTCACCTATCTCATCCAGGAATAATGTACCCTCCGCAGCATATTCAACAAGACCTATTTTTGAATCAACTGCTCCTGTAAAAGAGCCCTTTTCATGTCCAAAAAGTTCACTCTCAAGCAATGAATCAGGCAATGCAGCACAATTAATACTTACAAAAGGTTTATGCAAACGCCATGACTCTGCATGAACAGCACGGGCAACCAATTCTTTTCCTGTTCCACTTTCTCCATAAATAAGAACCGTACTATCTGTTTTTGAAACACGGCCAATCAAATCTTTAACTACTCGCATCCCTGAACTGTTTCCGACAATCTCTCGAGGAACAAAACTATCTTTCCTCGCCCCAGTCACTATCTTTTTTTCACTTAAAGCCCGTTTGACGGCAAGTCGTAATTCATTAATTTTAAACGGCTTTGTCAAATAATCGAATGCTCCATCACGAAGCGCCGTAACCGCCGTATCCACCGATGCGTATGCAGTAATTAATATAACATTAATTTCAGGATTTATTTTTTTAACATGGTGCAGAACATCAAATCCATCAAGTTTTTCCATCTTAATATCGGTAATAACAACATCTGGATGACACTTTCTCATCTCATCAAGACCTTTTTGAGGAGAGGTAAAGGAATAAACAGTATGCCTTTCTTTGGCTAATGCCCGTTCAATCATATCAAGCACCGATTGTTCGTCATCTATAACAATAATTATTGCCATTATTCACTCATCCTCACTTTAGGAATCGAAACAAGAAAGGTGCTCCCTTTATTTTTATTGCTGTGAATTATTATATCACCATGGTGTTTTTCAATAATCTTATGAGCAATAGCAAGTCCAATACCTGTCCCGCCACGTTTCGTGGATTGCAAGGGAACAAAAAGTCGCTTTATCTCCCTTTTCGTCATACCAGCACCTGAATCACGAAATTCTATGTACACTCTCTCCCGGTCCTCGTACGCTCGAATGGATAAACACCCTCCCTGCAACATTGCTTCTAATGCATTCCGAATGATATTCCAAAAAACTTGCTTAATCCTATTCCGGTCCGCTTCAAATACCCCCTCAGTAATATCATACGATGTCTGTACGGTAACATTACGTAACGACTGAGTATTGTTAAGTAAAATGACAATTTCATCTAATAGTTCTTGCACCGACACTGAGGTAAAAGTCAAACGATCAAGTTTAGAAAAATCGAGAAATTGTTCAAAAATATTGCTCATTCGTTCAGATTCGGCAACGATTGCTTTCATGACATTTAAGTTCTTAGCATCAATGGTCGTCTTTAACTCTTCTTCTAAAAGTTCAATAGACCCGCTAATGGTTGTCAAAGGATTTCGTATTTCATGCGCAATTTGAGCAGCTAATTCTCCCATGAGTGAAAATCGCTCCTTCTCCTTTATTTTTTCCTCCATTTGATGAATCTTTTTTGAAAGAGCAGTTGAAAGAATTCCTACTAAAAGAAAAGTAATGACATGTACATGGGCTATATAGAGGACCATGTACGTATTTTGCGTCCATGGTCGCACGTCAATAAAGGGTACCAGATTGTAAAACCCTACACTCAACTGCCCAACATACAGAAGGCATGCTATTGCCATAGTAATCATACCAATAAGTGGGGAAACAATCACACTTGCATTTAAAATAACCACCATATAAAGAATGGTAAAAACACTATCAATACTGCCGGTATAGAGAACAATAATAGAAACGAGAATACAATCGATAAGAAGCTGAATTATAAGAAGAAGTTTGAGGACTTTCTTATTTAAAAGCCAAATGAGATAAATAATACTTAGTAGGTATACGCCAGCAATAAGAAAATAAAAAAATAACCGATCGATTTTAAAGACAAGTGCGCCAATACTCAAAAATAGGGTAACAAGAAATAATCGAATAACAATAAGCCACGTAATTTTTTTTAGCATGTATCGTACCAGGTTAAAAAATAACGGATATTATAAAAGTGTTTGCGTCATTGTAAAGATAGGTAAAAACATGCACACAACAATAGTCCCAATAATCACACCGAGAAAAACGATAATCAGTGGTTCAATCATCGATGTTAACCCTGATATTGCCACATCAACTTGTTCATCATAAAAATCTGCTATTTTACTTAACATTTTTTCAATTTCACCGGTTTCTTCACCAATACCGATCATACGCACCACCATCGGCGGGAACACCCTTTTTTTAGCTAGAATTGGAGCGATACTTCCTCCTTGCTCAATATTTTCTTTTACTTCTCCCAAGACTAATTCCATCAGTCTATTACCAACTGTTTTACTCACAATATCAAATGCCGCTAAAATAGGAACACCGCTTTTCAGTAATGTTGATAGCGTACGAGTGAATCTACTCATTGCAGCTTTCATAAATAATGGGCCGAAGAGGGGCAAACGAAGTAAGTTTTTATCAAACCATAACCGCCCTGATTTTGTTTTAATGTAACGACTTAAAAGAAAACCTATTAGTGTGACGCCTATGAAAAATAATACTATATTATTTTTAATTGCATCGCTTACTGCAATGAGTATTGCTGTCGGAGTAGGTAATGTAGCATTGAGCGACGTAAATATTTCAGCAAATTTGGGGATAACAAAAGTCATCATAAAAAGAGTAATGCCAAAAGCTATTATCGTAACCACTAAAGGATACACCAAAGCAGATTTAATCTTCTTTTGCAAAGAGGCTGATTTTTCTAAATAGGCTGCTAAGCGATCCAAAATTTCATTCAGTTGTCCACTAATCTCTCCAGCCCGTATCATGCTGACATAGAGATTAGAAAATATTTTTTTATGCTGTTCCAAACTGTCCGAAAAACTTCTCCCTCCTTCAACATTGGAATAGATATCTTTAATCGCTTTTTGAAAAGTATAATTATCCATTTGCTCGGTTAAAATATCAAGCGATTGAACGACAGGAACTCCTGCTTCAATCATGGTGGCAAGTTGCCGTGTAAAGACGACAAGGTCATCAAGCCTAATGCGTCTTTTCGTCTGTCGTACGCCTAGCCGCAATGACATAGAACCTTTTTTAGTTTCTTTTACTCTCACGACAGTATAGTTCTTCTGGCGTAGGGCACCGATAAGTTCTTGAACAGTTGCAGCCTCACGAACACCCGATACATCATTGCCTTGTTCATCTTTCACAACATACTCAAAATGTGGCATAATTGCTTACCTCCACCATATAGATATGCGGTTATAAATATTAGGGATAAATTTCCGACCATCTAACATTAAAATTTAAAATCAATTTATTCATCTGATGTAATCCTGAAAACTTCCTCCAATGTTGTAAGCCCCATTTTAAATTTTTCAAAAGCATTTTCAAACAGAGAAGCCATTCCTTTTTCACGCGCTTTCTTCTCTATTTCGTCACTTGAAGCACGCTCAAGAATCATTTGTCGTATTTCATCATCGACAACTAAACATTCCAACGTACCTAATCGACCATAATAGCCACTGCCACGGCATACAGCGCATCCTTTTCCATGATAGGATACAATACCTTTTAACCGCTCATTGTCAATACGAAGTCGCCTCAAGACATCGTCAGGAATGGCATATTCTTCTTTACAGTTTTCGCAAATTTTTCGACACAAACGCTGAGCGGCTGCCATAATAAGTGATGACGAAATCAAAAATGGTTCAACCCCCATATCGAGTAATCGGGTAATAGTTCCACACGCACTATTTGTGTGCAATGTACTGAAAACCAAATGCCCCGTCAACGATGCTTTCACTGCAATATCAGCTGTTTCACTATCCCTAATTTCTCCGACGAGAATAATATCAGGGCTTTGACGAAGCAGTGAACGCAATCCTTCCACAAAGGTAAAACCTATTTCCTGTACCGTCTGAGCTTGAGTAATACCGGTAACTTGATATTCCACCGGATCTTCAATCGTCATAAGATTTTTCTCGGGTGTATTCAGTAAATTAAGAATCGAATATAATGTTGTGGATTTACCGCTTCCCGTTGGTCCAGTAATTAATATCAAGCCATACGGTTTTTGTACAGATTCCAGCACATTTTTAAAATTTTGAGGTAAAAATCCGAGCCGTTCTAATCCAACATCTAGATTTGATTTATCTAAAACACGAAGTACCGCTTTTTCCCCAAAAATCGTTGGTAGAAATGAAATACGAAAATCGATCTCCTTATTAAAAAGTTTTACTTTAAATCGTCCATCCTGAGGAACACGTCTTTCAGTAATAACTAAATCCGCAAGAATTTTCAGCCGTGCTAAGAGAGCACCCTCCATTTTTTTAGGTGGTGTAGAAAATTCACGAAGCGCACCGTCAATTCTATATCGTATACGGAATTTTTTTTCAAACGGCTCAAAATGAATATCAGATGCCCGCTGTTTGATTGCCTCTCGTAATATCAAATTCACCATTTTAATGACCGGAGCTTCAACCCCCTCTTCAGCAAATGTTTCTTCGCCTTCAACCCCGTCTTGTACAACTTCAAGGGTTCCTCCTTCGAGCGCCTCCGCATCCTTCAATATATCTTCAAGATTTTTTGTTTCCGAATAATATTCTTCGATGGCAGCTTTTATATCTTTTGTCGTAGTAAAAATAGGCATAATCTCGCAATTCGTTAATTGCTTGACATCATCTAATGCCAAAACATTCAAAGGATCAGTCATGGCAACAGTTAATGCTGTTCCTACTTTAGAAAGTGGTAAAAGTTCATATTGTAATGCTATCTTTTTGGGAATAAGTTTGATTATCGCCGGATCAACTTTAAAAATAGATAAATTAAGGGTAGGTATTCCCAATTCTTCAGCCATCAGTAATATGATTGTGCTTTCATCGACCATTCCTTCTTCTACCAAAATTTGAGAAAGAGTCCCCCCCCTTTCTTCTTGATAAAAAAGAGCTTTCCGCAACTCTTTTTCAGTAAGTATTTTCTTCTCAAGCAATAATTCATCCAGCTTCTTTGTTAGTGACATAATCTGCTCTCTTATCGAATCGTTGGACGGTCAATTTTTTGAATATGTATAATACAACTATTGATTTTTCATTTTAGTGGTTGATCCGCAGCAGTAACTCGAAAAACCTCATCAAGCGTCGACACACCTGCAAATACTTTATTAATTCCACTCTCCCGTAATGTAGTCATGCCTTCCCTGCGCGCTGCTTGTTTGATCACATCAGCTGTTTCTTTTTTCATAATTAATTCCCGAATACCAAGCGTTAGGGTAAGTACTTCTGTTATCACGGTCCTTCCCCTATAGCCGCTTCCACGACAGTTTTCACAGCCTACCGCTCGATACAATAATACCCCATCCTGTGGCGTTCGACCCAAATCACTTAAAAGTTTTTCGTTCGGTACAAATGATTCTTTACATTCGGGACATAATTGTCTAATAAGCCGTTGTGCTGAAACCATTAATACCGTAGAAGCAATAAGAAATGGTTCGATGCCCATATTAGTAATACGAATTATAGAGCCACACGCATCGTTTGTATGTAAGGTCGAAAGAACTAAATGTCCTGTTAATGCGGCTTTTATGGCAATATCCATTGTCACGCCATCACGGATTTCTCCTACCATAATGATATCCGGATCTTGCCGCAAAATGGAACGTAAGGAAACAGGAAATGTCAATCCGACATTTTCCCGAATATGAACCTGATTGATCCCGTACACTTGATACTCTACTGGGTCTTCGACTGTTGTAATATTCTTTTCTGGTGAATCAAGAAAAGCTAAAGTCGAATAAAGGGTGGTTGTTTTACCGCTGCCGGTAGGACCGGTAACAAGAATCATTCCATGCGGTTTGCACGCTGCTGTTTTTATTCGTTCAAGTTCCTGTTCT
>JAHJGZ010000170.1 GCA_018823795.1 Candidatus Omnitrophota bacterium | reverse complement strand
TATTCGGTCATATGCCCTGGCCGAAAGTCCTAATTCATTAATCGCCATCTTGAGCAAGTCCTTGCACTCTTCATCAAGGACGCAGTATTTTTTGATTAGTTTGTGGTTCATCTGGGCGTTGGTAAGGATTTTGTATTTTTTGAAGCGGATGTTCCGTATAATATTTCTATAAAAATATTTTAATTTGTTCATTGACATAATGTTATAGAAAAAATCGCTCCAAAAATGTTGTCACGAATATATTGCAAAATATATAATTTTTATGTTGACAAAGTCTAAATAGTATAGTAATATAGTTGTCACGATGTTTATTAGACGCAATATAAAAAAGATCGGAGCGAAAACATACCAAACAATACTACTTGTCGAAGGTTATCGTATTAAAGGAAAAGTGCGGCATAAAACAATCGCTAATCTAACACGATGGCCACGACAGATGGTTGTTGCGATGGAAAATGCTTTGAAGGGACAAGCATTAACACCGGTCACAGAATTGCAATCCAGATCGGGAAAGCATTTTGGTGGGATTTTTGTCTTGCATCAAATAGCCAAGGAATTATATATAGAGAAAGTGTTAAAAAAGTCTCGTCAGGCAAAACTGGCATTAATTATGATTTTTGGGCGAATTCTTACTCAGGGTTCGCGAAGGCATTTAACATTTTGGCAAGAAGGCCAGGCGGTGCAAGAGATTTTAGGGATAGAATCATTTACCACTGATGATCTATACAATACATTAGATTGGCTTGATAAACATCAGGTTGTTTTTGAGAAGAAATTGTTTCAAAGTAGATACGGTAAGAAAAAGATCAAATTATTTTTATACGATATCACTTCGTCGTATTTTGAGGGAAATTACAATGAGTTGGCGGAATACGGATATAATCGTGATGGAAAGAAGGGTAAAAAACAGATTTTAGTTGGATTAATGACGGATAGCGAGGGATATCCGGTTGCCGTTGAAGTTTTCAAAGGAAATATAAAAGATTCCGTAACTGTTCCTGAGCAAATCACGAAATTAGCTGAGCGATTTGATGCGCAAGAAATCATATTTGTTGGTGACCGTGGAATGCTCAAAAGAACTGGCATAGCCGCAATTGCCAAGAAAGAAAACTGGTGCTATATTACCGCAATTACAAAACCACAAATAAAAAAATTAATAAATTCCGGCACATTGCAAATGGAACTTTTTGACGAGGACTTGTGTGAGATAGAAGATGCAGGCATACGATATATTGTTCGGCGGAATTTATTAAGAAAAAAAGAAATTGAAGCCAATCGCAATGATCGAATCAGAAAGATTCATGAGTTTCAAGAAGAATTAAATTCTGCTTTAAAGGAAAAACATCGAAAGAGCGTGGATGTTGCGTTAAGAAAATTAAATGATAAAATTCGACAATATAAATTGAGCAAAATTTTTACAACTATACTAGACAAAAGGATGCTCTTAGTCACAGAAAATAAAGAAACACGGGAAGAAGTTTCCCGCTTAGATGGTTGTTATGTTATTAAAACAACCGTCCAAGAGAACGATATGAATGCTGAACAGATTCATTCCTCATATAAAAATTTAAAATTTGTTGAATGGGCTTTTCGCTCAATGAAAACAACTCTGCTGGAGTTGCGTCCTTTGTTTCATCGAAAAGCTAACCGAACAAGAGCATTGGCATTTGTTGCAATGTTGGCTTATATGATTATTTATCACATTTGGGGAAAATGTAAACACCTGGATATTCCCTTAGAAGAGATTATCTCAAGAATTGAAGACATACAAACAATTGAAATTAAGGCTGCTGAGAGGTGGATCCCAAAACTTCCTTCTCTATTAAGAAATGATCAACAGATACTTTTGGATGCACTTGAGATCCGTATGCCTAAAGCGATTAAGCATTGCTCTACTTGTTGACACGAAAAATTTAACGCTAAATATTTGTAACCATAAAGTAGTCAGCGTGTTATATGAAATTTACTGTCTTGATGATACGTAAGATCCGCTTTAAAGTAGAAGCATTGTATTTGAAATCGAAGGTATCGATAGTTTGAATTTGTCCAAACTTAGCTTGCTCGATACGATAGGTGATTGTTCGTTCTTTTCTGCAAGCAAGCTCTGCTCGGCACAGCTCTTCGAGTATCTTGATAATTTTTTCTCGGCAATCAGGATAACGCTCAAGCGCGTGCTCAAAATTCTTCAAAAAGTTGTGTAGTTTTAATTCTGCTAAAAGAGAGAGTATTTTTTCCATCAAGGCATCTCCGTGTTTTCGTTGGTTTCAGAATCTAATAATAAAGCGTAATAGGTTTTTAAATTGGGAATATTTGGCGGGATACTGAGTCTTTCATCGTTTAGTTGTAAAGGAGCAGGCTTTATCTCAAGTGAATTTTGTGATTGTGAAAGAAGCCTTTCTATATACTGCGAACCGATAATACCTTTGGCGAGAGCTTCACCGATACACTTCTCCACCGCCTCTGGTCCATAAACAGTGATTATAATCATAAGCTGGGATAGTTCAGTACGAATTGAACGATTCTGCGCGCCAAGGAATT
>JAHJGZ010000169.1 GCA_018823795.1 Candidatus Omnitrophota bacterium | reverse complement strand
GCGTTTTTTATTTTTGTCTAATGTTTTGTCAAGTGCATGAAACAGGTCATCGAGATTAGTAAAGATAGTAATAAGTGGGTTATTAAAATATGATTGCAAAATACAATAACTACAATCAAGCGTGCATTGTGATGCTTGGTGGAGTATTTGATAGCCGCAACAGAGATACTGCTTTGTTCCGGGGCATTTTTTAATAAACTTTCCTTTATTGATCGTAAGAAAGAGTGATCGTTTCCCTTCAGAAATAGCATTTTTTCTTTTGTTGAATTCCTTAATGAATGATTTGGAATCCTTAACTATCTGAACGGGCACCGTCGGGAATCGTTTGCGGATCGTTTTTGTGAGCGGATATTCCCTTGCCCGGTCATCTAGGTAGATTGTTTTAGGTGCATAATTCATGGAAATACTACCTGAATAGTTATATAGTGTTATTATATGTTTATTGTTAAGGACTGTTATACTAATAGTCCGGTAAATGTAAAACGAAGGATTACACGGCGATTATAAATAATATCACAAACATTTTTATTGTCTGCCCTCTATTTGTGTTTTTTAAAAAGTTGGGCCCCGTTAAAGTAAATTTTCTTTTTTTAGTTTTTTATAAATCGTTTGGGCAATAAGCGTAGTTCCTAGTCTCGTAAAATGAGTAGCATCAAAAAAACGAGAACGATTGTTACCGTCGGCAAAAACACCCTGCACATCAAGAAAATACACATTATCATTTCCTTTGGCAATTGACTTCATAACTTCAAGTGTTTTTTTACTCGCGCTATTTTTCACTATAGCAATAGGTGGATCGTGGGAACACTCCACTTGTGGAATAAGAATAATTTTTATCTTCCGTTCTTTACATAGCTGTACTGTATCTTCTAATAGCTGTTTAAGTATATTTTCATTCCTTCCAAAGGATGATTGTGCAGCTTGATCATTCACTTTAAATCTCACTCGTTCCATAAACAAAAATAAAGAGCTCTTGCATAAAAAGTTATACAGCCTTACTATTGGCTCATTTGGCTTCTTGAATGCCAATGCTCCACACAATAATTCACTAGTATGAATCCAATCAGAATGTTCTAACCTTAGCTCTTTCGTTTTTTTGTACACCAAAAAGGACTTTTCTATATAATTGCGAGGCACATAAAAAATAACAATGTCTGGCATTAATTTTATCAAAACTTCTTGAAAATACATGACATGCATACAGAAGTCACCATTAAAACCTGCATTGATGACTTCAACCTTTTTATTTGTAGAGGCATTTATGATATTCTCTAAAATACTTGGATACGCTTCTGTCCCAAACGAAAGCATGGTTCCCTCTGTTGGTGAAGAGCCACAACAAATTATCCTTGTGACATTTTCCATTTTTATTACAGGATACGATATCTTATACTTCTTTTTAGAAGGCATTATGTCTTTAAATAAAAGAATCGTTTCAGCAGCATTATAATTTCCAAATACATTTGTTATTCTTTCCATAGGCAATTCGGCCATGCGGAATAGCCGGTTTCCATCTGCAAATATTCCTAAGTATATTTCACTCACAATGAGGATAGGCACAATGCATAAATATTTTTTACGGGTTTTAAACAAGAGCATAAAAACAAAAAATAACACTATCCCGCAAACAAAAGGCAAATGGTTTTTTTTAACATTGAATTTGGTTATTGATTTATCAAAAGGATGAAACGGGATTCCTTCTTTTTCAGCATTTCCCAAATCAATGATTTGAACGTTACACTTTCGCTGTAGTGGATTGAGATTTTCAAATCCTATGAAATATTTGACAGATTCTTCATCTAGATCTACTTTTTCATAAAATGTATCATTTATATAGACATGTACTGTCTGAGCAGGTAGATTACATTCCAAAACTATAGTTGATATCATATCGGTATTTAAAAATCCTTCAGCCTCGAATAAATCTTCATAACTTGCATTTGAAAGTCGTTGGTATTGATCGTTATCTGTTTCTTTTCGACTTATGCCCGCCATGGAAGGTGAATCCAAATCAAAAACAAAAGTATGTTTATCATTATGAGTACGGGCAAAAGCGAAATGACCAATGAGAAATTTCGGATAGACCGGGTCAATTGGCAATATGATTTTATACTTCGTTAGATTTTCCTTATTTAATGATTGATGTACTGATGGTGCATTAGGTTTATGGTTAGCATGCGGTCGGGCAAAAGATATATATAGTAATAGTAATGAAATTATTAGTATTATCCATCTGAGTTTTTTTCGCATAAAAAGATACTTTGTGTATGTTGTATCCATAACTATCGAAGGATCGCGAGGCTTCAATCCTTTTTTTGAAAGTGTTTATATTCTAAAATAAATAAAGGGCCTTCTCACGTTGCCAATATCACCAAAAATAGCCCAAAACATAAACCAATATAGGACTATTTGAATTAAAATATTTATCTTTAAGACAATAAATTCGTCTTTTTTTATCGCGTGCAATGTTTGTACTAACAAAAGCACCCCGATATATTGAAACAGCCATCTAAAATTAGTTATAAAAATCCCGATCTCAAAATTAAAAAAAACGTTCCTCATTAAAATTATTATTTCTTTTAAGCTTTTTGTATAAAAAAACATCCACCCAAAGCAGACAATATGAAACGTCATAAGGCGGGAGAAAAAATTGTTGAGTAAACCAGATAATCTTCTTTTCTTTTCTTTCTTAACTTTTAACCATCTTTTTTTAATGATATGGTAGGCAGCAATAACTAAACCAAAATAAATGCCCCGTAATATACTATTGAGAGAAAGCTCATGCCATATGGAAATACAACACATTACTATGAAAGAACTTATGTAAGCATTCCCCTTTGTTTTAACCAGTACAGGAAAGTACACATAATCCCTAAACCAATAGGTCATACTCATATGCCACTTTCGCCAAAATTCAGAAATATTTTTTGCAAAATAGGGTAGCCGAAAATTAATAAGAAGGTCGAATCCCATATACTGTGCTACTCCACGCGCAATATCAGTATATCCGGAAATGTCACAATACATACAAAAAGCAAATGCATACAGCGATACGAGTATTATTCCACCCGAACCTTCTTTAGCGGAATTCGCTAATGCGTATTCCACTATCGCTCTGCAGTTATCCGCAATAAAAATCTTTTTAAATAATCCCCAATATATTAAATAAGAACCTCGTTTGATATGTTCCCATGAAACATGTCTCTTGGCTTGTATTTGAGGCAAAAGGTGAGAAGCTCTTTCAATAGGACCTGCAAGCAGCTGAGGGAAAAATGATACATACAGGGCATAATCGGAAAATTTTTTTACCGGTTTACAGGAACCGCGATAAATATCAATGGTGTAGCTTAATGTTTGAAACGTATAAAATGATATGCCAAGCGGAAGAATAATATATAAACACGTTTCATAATCACCTATACCAAAAAAAGAAAGAATGCGATTAAACTTTTCAATAAAAAAATTAAAATATTTAAAAATGCCTAGTATGGATAGGTTTGTTATCACACTAAACAATAGGTATTTTTTTCTCTTTTTTTGTTCTTTGCATTCTCCGATTTTTAAGCCGCAAAAAAAATCAATTGCTGTTGAAATTAATAAAAGTCCTGCAAAGCGCCAATCCCACCACATGTAGAAAAAATAACTCGCAATGAGGAGAAAAAGATTTTGCCATTTATGGTTCAAAAAAAGGTACACCAAAAATACAATGCAAAAGAAGATAAAAAAATCTAATGAAGTAAAAGACACGCTATCTCGCTTGGTTTATGTAGTTATTTTTTAAAATATTCGACAAAGTTTTCCCCGTTGGTCCAACCGGCAGAGAGGCAACAAAAAAAATATCATCAGGTATTAAGTATGTTGGCAATTTCTCTACCGCATATTTTAAAAACGCATTTTTTGATTTTTGCTCGTCATGGACAACCAATGCCGTAATAATTTTTTCACCGTATTTTTCATCATCTATGCCAAAACTTACGGATCCTTTCACCTTTTCATGCTCTAAAAAAGCTTGGTCAATCTCTATAGGATAAACGTTGATTCCCTTTTTGATTATAATATTTTTCTTCCGGTCTAAAAGGAAAAGATCTCCTGTCTTGTCAATATACCCAATATCTCCTGTTTTAATAAATTTTTCCTCCAGAACTGACAGAGTCTCTTTACTGTTTTTGTAATAGCCTTCCATGTTGCTTGGCCCCTGTACCCATATTTCTCCAGTGTGCTCATGATCTAATCTATTACCGTCATCATCAAATATGCCAATATCAGAATGTATTGTTTTACCCACACAATGCGCTTTTTCATTGAAATCATTATTGCTTGGCATACTGATCCAGCTGGCCGTTTCAGTTAATCCATAACAATTAATAATTTTAATTCCTAATACCGTACGATACCATTCATAGATAGCTTGCGGCAACGGTGATGATGCGGTAAAAACCTTATTTAAGGTAGGGATTTCTCCTTTTTGAACAGTGTGGCTAGCATGTTTCAATAAGAGTAAAATATTAGGAACCGATGTGAAGTAATTGATTCTATGTTTTTTAATAATATTCCAAAATTTCGGTACTAAGAATGGATTAAATTTGCTTATATAGATTGTGCAGCCAGCAAAAAAGGGAACAAGCAAACCCGGAATCATTCCATGTCCCGAAAAAAATGGCAGGAAACTAAAAAAAGATTCTGCATGACATAATCCCATTGAATTGATCAATGCAACTATTTTACTTTCCACCGCACCTTTAGAAAGCATAACCCCCTTAGGGTTTCCCGTGGTTCCAGAGGTGTATAGGATAAATTTAAGTTTTTCTGGAGCGGTACCATCCTCACTGTCTACACATGGTACATTAGTTGTAGAAGTGAAAATCTCTTCTGTGGTGACACACGGGCAATGCATGTCCTTTAGCCAGTTATTTTTTTTTATTCTATCTTGAGAAGTAACTAAAAAACTGGGTGCCGAATGATTTAAAAGATATGCAACCTTTGCTTTATTCAATTGGGGATTTAAAGGAATAAGAACTACCGGTATATCAAAAAGTGCAATGAGAATAATCGCATAATCTACAGAATTGTCGAGAAAAAAAGCAATTTTTTCTTCTTTGTTGTTCAGGTGTATTTTAAAATAAGATTGTACCGCAGTAATTTTTTTTCTCAAATGGGAAGAATTTATTTCTAAACCAGTTTGAATATCAACAAAAATCTTATCTTTTTTATAAATAGTATTTTCAAATTGCTTCATTGTCATGATTGATCTTTTTCCAGGGTAACCTATCTCTAAGATAATCAAATCCTAGAAAAATTGCCGAACCGATAACTGAAAGAACGACTAAGCTTGCATACATATCAATAATGCGAAATTGATCCCATGCATTCCACATAAAAAAGCCTATTCCATTTTTGGCGGCAATAAATTCACTCGCAATGACCATTATCAAGCCATACCCGAGCCCAATCTTGCAACCATTCAGGATATCAGGAAGAACACCTTTGAAAATCACGTAAAACAATTTCTTTATAAGTGGTACGCGGTAGATAAAAGCAATATCAAAATAAGTAGCAGCTAATTCTCTCACGCCATGTATTACATTGAATACGACATAATAAAATACTCCAATCGCAATAATAGCAATTTTTGAAGTATCACCGATGCCAAAAATGATCATCAAAAAAGGGAGTATGGCTAATTTAGGAATAGGGTACGTGATGGCAAGTAGTGGACTTAAAATTTTTTCGAACTTCTGATTTAAGCCTATGGCAAATCCAAGGAGGATTCCAGAAGGAAAGGCAATTAATGTTCCTAAAGCCAATCTCTTTACGCTGCACCAAAGAGTATATAAAAATTCAGAGCTCTGGAATACAAGATAGAAAAGTCGCGTAATGATAGCTGAAGGAGGAGGGAAATAGCCTTTATGAATGAAATTGAGGCGAACGAAAAGTTCCCATATGAGTAAAACCATTACCGGAGAATTAACAATCAAATTGCGCAATCGATTTAAATATTTTGATTTTTTTTCAGTAACCATTGTTCAAATTGGACGTGGCTTTTTTTTAGTTCAGCTGACAATAATTCACTTATTTCCCTGATTAAACTTTGATACTGTTGATTACTCCTAATTGTATCAATATTTCGAGGGCGGGGAAGATTAACAGAAAGTTCTTTAATAATATTTCCCGGCCGTGCAGACATAATGAATACCCTATCAGAGAGCGTTACTGCTTCATGAATATTATGTGTAATAAAAAAAATCGATTTACATTGTTTTTTAAGAAGATTCAATGTTAGCTTTTGTAAATCATTTCTTTGTAAAAAATCAAGATGCACAAACGGTTCATCCATAAGAATAATTTCTGAACCAGATGCTAATGCGCGGGCTATGTTGACCCGCTGAATCATTCCTCCGGAAAGTTCGTAAGGATAATAATCGATAAAATCATGCAAACCTACTTGTATCAAATAATCCAATGCCAGCGTATGCTTTTCTTTCTTGTTCAAATCTTCGTATCCAAAATTTAAACAAATTTTAATATTATCCACCACCGTTAACCAGGGGAAAAGCGGAGAATCCTGAAAAACCAAGGAACACGGCAATGTAGATATATCGCCTAATCGGTATTGTATGTTACCAGAAAAACTCTTTGTAAGCCCAGCAAGAATTCTGAGACATGTTGTTTTTCCGCATCCACTTGGGCCAACGAGCGAGACAAATTCATTCTTGTTTAGAGAAAAACTTAGATTTTCTAAAACAGGTAATTCCCCAAAGTTTTTAGTAATATTAGTCGCCTCTAAAACGACATTTTTAGTAGTGTTATCGGTCATATTTTCCTATTGAAAGCAAAGCTTTTTTTACGTAATGATGGTCTATTGCCTTTTCAACATCTGGAATTCTTTCTATGTAACCATATTTATAATACCATGCCGCATCATTTTTTAAAGACTTTTTAATAAGGAACCCATCTGGATTTAATCCAATAGGTATCATGTTGTTCCAAATGTCTGGTGACTCGATTTTGATATGTTTTTGCAGTAAGGCTATTGTTTCATCTTTTTCCACTCCTTTTACAAATGCATGTATATATGCCCGTACCCCTTTCAAATAGGCAATCATAAATTTTTCAGCTAAATCAGGGTGTTGGCCGGCAAATTGAGGAGAATAAAAGATGGCAGCGCTTTGTTGGTCGGGATATACTGTATTTACTCCTGCAACTTTAACTGCTATTCCATCCATTTGAGCTTTTGTTAAATAAGGTTCCAGTTGTACCGTTGCATCAAGCAGTTTATGCTCTAAAGCAACATTCATTTGCGAATAAGCCATTATTTCAAAGGTGACATCATCCAACCCCAATCCTCCAGCTATTAAAAAATTATCTGAAGCTATTTGTTGGGATACGCCAAAAGCAGTAAGTCCCATTCTCATGTTTTTTAAATCACCAAAATTTTTGTATTGTCCACTTTCTATAAGATCTTTTCTAACAAGAAGGCCTATATAATCTGTAGCTTTTTCAATATGTCCTTTATCTGCAACTAATTTTATATTCATTCCACTAATAATAGCATTCCACAATCCCGCACTTATATTTCCTCCGCCAACATCCAAACTGCCGTTCGTTAAAAGTATCGTCATGGGGGCGCCCGATTTCTTAAAATAAATAATGTCTACATCTATTCCCTGTTCATCAAAATATCCTTTTTCTTTTGCAAGAAATACGCCTGCTGAACTTACTACGGGAGAAACACCCACTTTAATCGTATAATGCTGTTTATTTGTATCGGTGAATCCATTCACGCATGCAACGAGGAAAATCCCTATGAAAAACAGATAGATATTTCTCTTCATTTTTTACCCCCTTTTGTTTAGGTTACTTTTTCAAATTCCTAAACGTTAAATCAGTTATTTAAACTAAACGTTTTCTATTGAGTTTTCTCATCCTCTTTCTTTGCATAGATAAATCGTACGATATTTTCAATCGTTTCAAAATTTCCCGGATGGATTTCTCTATCTTCTATAGGTATATTAAAGGCATGTTGTAAATCTGCAATAAATGCAAATAAGCCAAATGAATCAACAATGCCGTGAGTAAGAAGAGATTCATTCGTATCAAAATCTGCAAGCATCTTAATGCCATAATTGTTATGCATCAAAAATTTTCTTATCAAATTTTCAATCTCTTTTTTCTGCATTATTACTCTATGATCAACGTCGTTTATAGTCCCATTTTAAAAAGAACTCGTTATCAAGATAGATAATCTCAGGTATGTAATTCATAGCACTTCTCCCTGAATATTTGTATAATAATACATGAAGCGCTCAAATACTACAATAATTAAGTAGCGCGCCTCTACAATCGTATACATCATAAAGGATAACTCGTTTGTGAAAGAACGGTATCGACGGATTATTTTACCATTATTGGTTTTTGTAATACTCTTTATAATCATAGAAGTATGTTCCCGATATATACTCTACAAACATACGCCGCCTGATTTAATCTTTGATAAAGATCTTATCTATCGCTGTAAACCATATGGATCGAGCTGGGGGCAGACATTGAACGATATTGGCTGCATTGGTCCTGACGTACGTGAAAGTAAACTTCCGAACGAAATCAGGATATTTTTGTTGGGAGGGTCGACCTCGTTTAGTAAAGACGCTGTGGATGCAATGACGGACGGCCTCTCTGATGCATATTCACACGATACTTTTAAAGTAGTTTCGTGTAGTAAGCCACGGTATACGTCGTATACTAATTTAGTCAATCTTCAACAAAACCTTCTTCAATACGCACCGGATATCATCGTTTGTTATATGGCTATTAATGACTGCATTTATAATTCATTTCCCTGGGTTGGCCAGCTTCCGGATATCGGATTTTGGAATTATAAAGCACTGAATGAGTCTATCTTTTTCTCATTGCTCAAATATCATATCATTGATAAGCGATTGCGTATAAAGCCGCACTGGAGTGGAGAAGTACTGAGAAGTACGTCCTTTTTTAACGATAACCTGCGCGGAATTATCAATACGGCATTGGCCAATGACATCACTGTTGTCCTCTCGACTTTTGCTTTATCCTATCCGACCGATGATAGCGTTCTTTTGAAAACGATCAGAAGTGAGGAGAACCGTATGCAGCATTTTTGGGGAACGATCGACTCAACAGTCTATGGGGTTGAGAAACATAATGAAATCATCATCGACTGTGCGGCCGAATATGGCATTCCCTTAGTCCAAATGCACAATAATACAATACCTGCAGATTCTCGCTATTTCATCGACATGTGTCATTTTACGAAAGAAGGACACAAGCAGTTTGCCACTCGGATGAGCCATGCAATACAACAGGTGTTATCCAATAAGAAATGATTGATTGTTTTGGAAAGATACAGTATCCTTTTCAAATAAAAAAATAGAAAGCCATATCCAGTAAGAGTTCGATATGCCAGTACGTCATTCAACAATGCCATTCCGTAATGCCTTATTATTTGCTATTCCCTATAAAATCGAATTTTCGAGTGCTCGCGTGTTGCCATTAACCGTACCTATGCCGCCACAGTCAATCGGTGTCATTTATAATTATTTGAAAAATAACAATATTAAGACACGGGTATATGACGTAGTGCACGCGATGGGAAGGGATCAGATTTACGAGTGGCGCCATCGGGTTTATCAAGATAGTGTGAACGTTAAGAGATGTATTGAAAATGAAGGCAGTGACTATGATGTGTTTTTTGAAAAATTAGGTGGTAAAGAATTTTTTGAACAATTTGGTCTTATTCTTTTATCCATTCATGATTCATCGGTAGAAGGTTCATTGCTTGCGTTATTGCTCAGTAGTTACATTAAAAGATTAACCAAGAACACTATCATCATTCTCGGTGGTGAGATTGAACAAACCGATTATGTGAGCAATTTAATACGAATGAGAAAGGTGCGTGCTATTGATGTTGTTGTAAAAGGGCATCATATTGAGAATATTGTGCGCATAGTAGAATGTATCGAAAACAATAAAGACTTCAGTGAAATTCCGGCAGTGTTATATTATGACAAAAAGAAAGATGCGTTCATAGAAAGAGATAATATTCCGAAATCTCAGACATTAGGCCCTCTTGATTTTGGAAATCTTAATTTAGATTATTATAAAATCCCACTCACTCATTTCTTGCCAAAAAAATACGTCGTAAAAAACGAAAAAAGAATGTTAGTCATCCCGTACACGTTTATTTACGGTTGTCCTCATCGGTGTGCATTCTGCGCCAATAGTATCAATACGCGTATGAACTATCTTCCTCCATCAGAGGTGGTTAAAGTGGTGGGAGAAATTAAACGGAAATACAAAACAAGTTATTTTATGTTTCTCAATAACACATTGAACTTTTCATACGATTATGTAAATGAGTTATGCGATTTAATTATTAAGGCGCAATTAGATATTGTCTGGTCCGATTGTGTGAGCATGCATAACTTAGATAGAAAATTACTTATAAAAATGCGAAAAGCTGGTGCGGCGCGTTTAATTTTTGGTTTGGAGACGGGAAGTGACCGATTATTGAAATTTTGCGATAAAGGAATTACCGCGCAGGATGCTGCGCAATGTTTTGAGTGGTCACATGAAGCCGGCATCTATAATGGCGTGGAAATAATTGCTGGATTACCCCATGAGGAAGAAGACGATATTACTGCAACCATCAATTTTCTTAATACACATACACATTGTATCGACGAGGTCCATATCAACCCATTTGCATTGCATAAGTATTCCTTTTTTTATGAAAATGCACAACACTTTAATATTGAACATATTGTTGATGGGGGCGTTGATCTCTACAAACGCTTGGAAGGCAACCGAGACATTGTCGAAGATTTTATTACGTGGCGTTATCAGTATAATGAAAAAGGTGGCAAACAATGGGAGGAGAAACGGCAGCAAACGCGTAATTCGTATATGAAAATAATCCGTAATTGTAAAATTCACCTGTATGGCGCGTCGCGCGTTGACCTAGCGGTACTCTTCTACTTATACAAACATATGCATGGCAAGAGTAATATAGTGGCAGCATATAATTCTTTTTATCGTAAGGCTCATATTAAAAAATCATTTTACCACAATAAAATATGTTCTTTTCTTATGAAAATAAAAAGGAAAATAGGGAAAAATGAACATCGGTAATGCAAAAGAACACTATTTCGAAAGCGTTTCCTGCCCCGTATGCACGAGTAGCCAAGGAAAATCTTTTATTAAAGTAACGTACGGGCAACTCAAACAAAAACCATCTCTGGACTATTCTATTGTCGGCATAGCATGGTGATACGGAAATTAATGTCGATGCATGTCGTACGTGTGGCTTTGTTTTTGTTAATCCAAGGATAAAAGCGCAGTACCAGCATTTAATTTATAATGAAAGTAAACAGAATATGTACAAAAGAAAACAGCACTTACAGCAGGTCGATGAAAATTTTTATCGTAAGACAGAAACAGCGCGATGTGTTCACCGGCGCATTCTTTTAAAAGTTCTGGCACACATTGATAAGTCGCGTTCCCTGATCCTTTTTGACTATGGCTGCGGATTCGGTTACCGTATGTCTTCGGCTAAAGAATTCGGTATCACTGCCTACGGTGTGGATATTGATGAAAAAAGGTTGGCGCTCTGCGAGGCGCAAGGATTAAACGTATGCCAACCGGATACGTTTAAGGAAAAATTCAAAGATATCAAAGCTGATGTTATTCTTTGGCAAAACAATATTGAACATGTGGTTGATTTATCTCAGTCCGCCTCGTTTATACGAAAACGTTGCAAGAAAGGGGCAGTTTTGTATGTCAATGGTCTTACCTCTACCATGATCCGCAACGAACAACGTCGCGGAAGTTTTATCAAGGCTCATTTCGTCGAGCACCTTAACTATTTTCCGATTAAAACGTTGCACCGCTTTATGGCGGACTACGGTTTTAAACCGCTTAATCGACCACGCTATTTTCAATTACAGGGAAAAACCGTTTTTATAAAAGATATCGTTACATCGCTGTTCAATACACCGGCACTCGAATCCATCACATACCGCTTGCGGAGTAGTTTTGGACGTCTCTACCGCTATGAGAGATGATTGCCGGGTGTCTGTAAGTAAACATTGGTTTTTTAATATATAATTTTCGGGAAAAATCATATGAGTTGGAAAAAAGTATTTTTTTGCACCATTTGTTTATGTATCGTATTAGAATTAATTTTACGATTTGCGTTTAAAAATAATCCCTTTTTTTCAATTGATGCAGTATTTGAAAAGCCAGTGTGGAATATTCAAAGACTAACCAATTTTTTTGGGGCGTATGATAACGTTAAGGAGTTAGAAATCTATCATCCCTGGATGACACAGGAGGCACCATATGAAACCACTTTTTCACTGGAAAAGCAGAGCGATTGTTTAAGGATTTTATGTCTGGGGACATCGTCAACCCAAGGGAGTTTCGTGGGCAAGGGGACCGATGTCTATACGTCTCTGGTAGAGCAAAAACTTAACGCATCGAGCTCTCAAGCAAACTATCAGGTTATTAACGCAGGTTTGGGAGGACACGAAACTTTTAGATTGAGTATTTATTATAAAGAAGTTTTGTGGCGCTTAAAACCAGACATTATTGTCATGTACCTGGGAGGCAATGACCATGATGACGGAGCGGGACCACAGTACCATTATTTATACCAAAAAATGAAGAACATTATGCATACGACACAGCACACTGTTTCTTCCCAACAGTTATTGCTTCTTAACCTAAGTTTGCGTTTCCCGTCAACGGTTATGCTTCCTCTTTGGAGTTGTGTGACACGGAGCTATGTTGTATTTGGCCTTTTTTCAACAAAGAATTTTTTTATTAAAAAGTTAGGATATATTGCTGAACCATGGAGGGAGCAGTTTCCAGACCAAAATTATTTTAGAATTTCGACCGAAGCGTTTAATACTATGGTCGACAATGGCTTGAAAAATAAGAGTAAAATCGTTCTTATTCCTGAAATTTATAGTGATGGTAGCTTTGCGTATCCGGCCTATGCGGAAATGATGAAAAGCAAATCTGAACAATTTAACGATGTCTTTTATGTTGATATTCGGCAAACATTTCGTCAAGCAAGTCAAGAAAAGTTATTTTTCGATTACATACACTTTACGAAAGCGGGGCACGCTCTTATGTCAGAGATAATCTGTGATACATTACATGAATTTGGATTAGTTAAGAATGATTAAAAAAGGAGAGCCAGGAGTTGTTAATGTCATGAGTAGTTTTTTTTGGCGCAAGCGTTGGTTGGTGAGGGGGTTGGTATTAACAGCGATGCTTATTGCAGTTTCGCAACCTTTTGCCATGCCGTCGAGCTTTGACGCCAATGAAGTGGCGGTTGCAGAGACGAACATGTGGAAGGCGTATTATACCGGCAATGCACCGGTGCTCGTGGGACATTTAGTCGGCTTACTTCACAGCCAATTCGATATACCGCTTCAAAGGACCCAGCCGATTGCCGGACTTTTGGCAAAGGCGGCTATGAATTTTAGAATGGCACGGAGTAATTATGATGTTGTCGTATTGCCTGATTTAAAGAAAGCGTATTATCTTCTTCAGCAAGCGCTCGACGAATCGTTTGATCCGGAACGAGTTGCACGTGCCGATCTTGCATGGTGGGTTGCGCGACGAACCCCTGGCCAGAATTCACCCGAAACTGTCGGGAAAAAGATTGCCGCGTATTACACTGCCCTGTACGGGAAAAACCATCCGGATTTTCAAAACGCAGGTATTCTGCGGGCAAAAGCGGCAGATGTGCGGGATGCCAGCGGCAAGCAGGTAAACTGGCAACAGATAGAAAAACTGCTTAAACAATCATACACCGTACTCGTGCGGGCTTTATCGGCATGATGGTGCATTAGTATTTTTGAATGAGGGCTCTGTATTTTTCCCCTTCTGCAACTTTTCCTCTCTTCATACAGCCATTACCGTAAATGCGGCATTTGTGCTTGAGCTCTCGAATGGTGGCCCTGCGTTGGTCTTCAGTAAGAAGGTTACTTTTCAATATCTTTTCAAGCGCCTGAATACGAAACTGGTCGAGGTGCGGGATACGGCGGGAAAGTTGATCAGCATGCCCGCCATGTTTGACAATAAGATTTTCTTTAATAAGCCCTATTTCGAATTGAGATGCAACTCGAAGCCACAGGTCATAATCCTCGCATGCCAAGAGCCCCTCATCAAACAGGCCCACATCCTTAAATAGTCCTTTGCGTATCATGACTGAGGACGGAGTCACCAGACACAACGGAAGGCATTTCTCATAAATCATACCCGCATATTTCATATGTTTTTTCATTGCATTAACCCGATGACCATGCCGGATCCATATTTCCTCCGTCTGACTTAAGAGCAGATTTGGATGCTTTTCCATGAAGGCTGATTGCTTTTCGAGCTTCTTTGGAAGCCAGTAATCATCAGAATCAAGAAAGCAGATCAGGCCTGAGTGAGCCTTCTCAATACCACGATTACGGGCAGCACTGACCCCCTTATTTTCTTGGCAGGAGTAAGCTATTCTATCATCATCAAAGTCCGTAACAGTACTGCGCGTCTTATCGGTAGATCCGTCATCAATAATGATAAGTTCAAAATCAGCATACGTTTGGCCAAGTACTGACTCAATTGCTTTAGGTAGAAACTGATCCCTGTTAAATGTTGGTATTATTACGCTTACCATTGGCATACACCTATTATATTAGTAAGAAAGAGAAAAGTCAAAGAAGTAGTAATGATACAAATTGTGATTAATCTTACACTTTGATACGTGTAACTAGAATGATACTATTTGGGAGCGTATCAGAATGGCACGAAATATTTTCCTAAAAAATACCAAGCAGAAAGTAAGGCAACTCTCATTTCTTGCTCATCTAAATAGCCCCAAATACGATTTTTTGCAAAAATCCTTTAAAAATGATATGAAATGTCGTACAATACAGATGTCATATTTGTCACGGTGGCATTTGTGACAACCAGCGTGTTTAGAAATGTTTTAAATGCGGAGCAATCAATGGCGAAAATGAATATGCCGGATAAGGCGTATGGGACATTAATTGATGATCTCCTTAGCATACGGCACGAGACTGAGGCCGCAGGTCTTACTGCGGTACAGATCGTTGCGGTAATGGGCTATTGGCGGATGGGCCGACGGTTGTGCGAGGAGCACATTTTTAAAGCAGGAGGGAAATCGAAGGTTAAGCGGTCGCTCCTTACTCATATTGCGCGTGATGTACGATTGGAATATTCGTTCCTCACACGAATCATTAAATTTTATCGTACCTGGCCGAATGAATGCCCCGCCAAATATTATCCCAAGATTAACTGGAGTCATTATCGGACATTACTGACGGTCAGCGATGCTCGTGAACGGCAGTTTTATTTGGAGGAAGCAAATAATAATCGATGGAACTTGCGGAAATTGCGCGCAAAGATAAAAAGTGATTCTTTCAAACGTGAACAGGAGGCGGCCGCTCTTGCGCAGGGGAAGGAAGAGGGGGCAGTTGCGGTACAGATGCTGCCTAATAAAGAAACGGAGGAGCCCTTTCTTTACAAGGCAGCGATTGAGCGGGTTGTTGATGGTGATACCATTATTCTTAATATTGACCTTGGATTTGATGTATGGCGACGTCAGCGTATCCGTTTGCGGGGGATTGACACCCCAGAGCTTGACACGCCGGAAGGAAAGCAGGCAATGGAGTTTGTTCTGAAGGAACTGCGTCAGGTGGCACGGGTCTGCATTCGGACGTACAAGGTCGATATTTACGGCAGATATGTGTGTGATCTTTTCTACCTTTTGGGGGTAAACGATAAAGGCCGTATTTTTCGGGAAGGAAAATTCCTCAATCAGGAACTCGTGAATAACGGTTTAGCAGAACTGGTATGATTTTTTTCGCTTTTTATTGGCAATTTTTAATAACTGTAGTAATATAATAGACTTAAGGGGAAGTGTGTCTTTCCCCAAGGAGATAACGTATGCAAACAATTATTCTATTATTTCAATGTGAAGACCAGAAGGGGATTGTTGCAAAAGTATCCGATTTTATATTTAAACACGAGGGGAATATTGTTACCGCAGATCAGTACAGTACCGATCCGGAAGGGGGACATTTTTTCTTACGAATCGAATTTTTTATTGATGAGACACAACATCATAAAGCCTCTCTTGAAGCGGCATTTCGCCCGGTTGCCGCATCTTTCAAAGCAGAGTGGCACATGTATTACAAGCGTGAAAAACTTCGTATGGGGATCTTCGTGTCAAAGCCGGATCATTGTCTTGTTGATTTTTTGTATTTGTGGAAGTCGGGGGAATTGGCTGTTGACATTCCCTTTGTTGTGAGTACCGTGCCTGACCATAAAGCAATTGTCGAACTGCATACAATTCCGTTTCATCATATTGCCGCGACAAAAGATGACCGCAAGGAGGCAGAACTGTTAGCCCTTGCATCAGGACAGTCCGATTTTTTGGTATTTGCGCGCTACATGCTTATTATGTCAAAAAAGTTTTTGCGTGCCTACGGAAAAGATATTATTAATATTCATCACAGTTTTCTTCCTTCTTTTAAAGGGGTGGATCCCTACCGCCAGGCATTTGAACGGGGCGTGAAAGTTATCGGGGCAACCGCCCATTTCGTGACTGAAACATTAGACGAAGGCCCCATTATGAGCCAAATGGTTGAGTCGGTTTCACACAAAGATAGCGTTGAAGATCTTATGCGCAAAGGGAAGAATTTAGAAAAGCGGGCGCTGGCCCAAGCAGTACATAGTTACATCGATCATCGGATTATTAAATATAAAAATAAAACGATTGTATTTTAATGTAGGGGCGGGGTTATCCCGCCCTCATATTGGGCGCACAGACCGCGCCCCTACAAATGAGGTCATACATGCGTTACCAATCAATGCCCATCACAAAATATCTCAAAGAACTTTCATCAGCAAAACCCATCCCCGGTGGCGGGAGTGCTGCAGCCCTCGTTGCCTCCGTAGGTGTATCATTAAGTTTAATGGTTGCCCGCATTACGATAAAGAAACTCAAAGGGGATAAAAGAGGAAAATGCGCGAAGCTTATTAAAGATCTGAGCCGTGTACAAAAAAGAATACAAGTTATTATTGATAAGGACCCGGCCGTGTACGAAAAATTAATTAAGAGTTATCGTTTACCGAAAGCAAATAAGAAGAGGGCAAGGCAGATAGGGAAATCACTCACGGCATCGTATGGGGTCATGAAGGAGTTGTGCCTGCGTCTTCGAGATATGAGTGTGATCAATAAAAAACTTATCACCCTGAGCCGGGGCACCATCACGAATGATCTTTTGGTGAGCCAATTGTTTATTAAGTCTTCATTGAACGCTGCGGCACAGACAGCGCACGTCAATATTTATTGCATGAAAAGTGTAACGATGCGAAAAAAATTGAGCAAAGAAATCCAGCATATTAAAAAAAATAGCTAAATTATAAAAAGATGAGGGACGTATGGCTGATGCAAAACTTTTAGAAGGTCGGAAATTGGCCGAGAAACTGCTGCAGGCGATTGAGAAGGAAATTAAAAGATTAACAGCTTCTTCTGCTGAAAAAAGAGATGATACAGCACCCACAATGGTTGCGCTTTCTGTGGGCAATAATCAAGCGTCGGAAGTATATTTGAAAAGCCAAAAGAAAATAGCAGAAAAAGTCGGCATCCGGCATTTGACGAAAAGTTTTAAGGAAACAATGAAAGAGGATGCGCTCATTCAGGAGATTGAGCAATTGAATAATGATCCTTCAATACACGGTATTATTGTTCAAATGCCTTTGCCGCAACAGATACGAATAGGAAGGATTTTAGATGTCATCAGTCCTGAAAAGGATATTGAAGGGGTGCATCCGTACAATTTAGGCCGTCTTGTTTTAAAGAAAAATATTTTTGTCCCCTGTACCGCGCACGCAGTGATGGAACTCATCGATGCGACCGGCGCTGATCTCTACGGTGCAGAGGTGGTCATTGTCGGTGCAGGAAAAGTTGTCGGCCGGCCGCTCGCGCTCCTTTTAATGGAACGGATGGCAACAACAACTGTCTGTAATATTGGTACGTCTGAGAAAAAACGTCTTGAGACTCATGTGCGGGGGGCAGATGTTCTTATTGTTGCTGCAGGCAAAGCAAACTTAATTCCCGGAGAGTGGATTAAAGAGGGAAGCATTGTCGTGGATGTCGGGATTAACCATTGTGGCGGCAAAGTAGTCGGTGATGTTGATTTTGAAGGGGCACGAAAAAAGGCTGCCTATATTACCCCTGTCCCCGGCGGTGTAGGGCCTCTGACGGTTACGATTCTCATGCGTAATGTATTAACCGCGTATCAATTACTAAAGGGTTTTCACGAATGAAAATTAAAGAATTATTTACGAAGGAAAAAAAAGTTTTTTCATTTGAATTTTTTCCGCCGAAAACTGAAAAAGGGGAAAAGAATCTTTTCCGTGCCATTCGTGAATTACAAGACCTTCAGCCCGATTTTGTATCGGTGACGTATGGCGCATTGGGAACAACACAGGATAAAAGCCTCGAAATCGTTAAGCATATTCAAACGGATATGGGGCTTAACGTCATGGCCCATTATACGTGTATCGGAGCAACAGAAGAAAAGGTCGACGCGTTTTTAAAAAGCTTAGAAACATTACGGGTTGAAAATATTTTAGCCTTACGGGGTGATTCACCGCAAGGGATGAGCGTCGAGGAAGCATTTCAAAATTCCCCCTTTCGCCATGCAATCGATTTGGTGCGCTACATAAAGAAAAAAGCTCCTCACTTTTCAATAGGGGTTGCCGGCTATCCTGAAGGGCATATTGAGTGCACGAGCAAAGAGAAAAGTCTTCGCCATTTAAAAGAGAAGGTTGATGCGGGAGCCGATTGTGTGGTAACCCAGCTCTTTTTTAATAATGAAGATTTTTTTTCATTCCGTATGCACGCTGAGAAAATAGGCATTTGTGTCCCCATTATCCCGGGCATTATGCCGATTGAAAATTTCCGGCAGCTCGAAAAAATCACCGCACTCTGTGGTTCAAGGATACCAAGAGAGTTGCGAGATTATTTTAATAGAACCGATATTTCTGATGACGATAAGAAAAAGTTTGGTATTGAACATACGACCGCACAGTGTCGCGAACTACTCAGTAAAGATATCCCCGGACTTCATTTTTATACCTTAAACAAATCGTCTGCAACGCGGGAAATTTTTGAAAAATTACACGGTTAAATCGCGGCTATGCGTTCGGTAACCATTAGATGAGGTAACAGGTATGATTTTTAATAATATTTTTTATACTATCCCCCGCGAAAAAGTCTTACTGCGTCTTCAATTTAATAAAAAAAAGACGAAATTGGTCGGTCATGTTAAGCAGCTGATTGATAGTATGATTGATGAGGGAAATGTCCTTGCACAGCCACAGGCAATTGTTGAGGACTTTACCATAAAAGAGTTAGCCCGCTCACGCGTTGTGCTGAGCGGGAAAAATTTTTCTCTTGCCGGTGAACATATCACGCGGCATGTAGATGGGTGCTACAAAGTAAGTCTTATGGTGTGTACCGTGGGCAGTCAATTTGCCGGTGCAGTAGAGGGTTTGGTCGATCAACGGGAACTTACCAAAGCGGCAATACTTGATGCGGTTGCTTCTGAGGCGGTTGATGCGGTTGCGGATGCGATTACTAAAATCATTCGGCAAAATGCAGAAAATGAAGGTGCGGACATTACGTTACGTTTTAGTCCCGGTTATGGGGATTGGGATATACAAGAACAAAAACCATTGCTTGAGGTGATGGAAGCATACAAAATAGGGGTACGGCTTACCAATAGCTTTTTGATGTTTCCTGAAAAATCTATTACCGCATGTGTCGGGTGGAGAAAATGAATAACCTGCTTGAACGATTAGAAAACGAAATTCTTATTTATGACGGAGCGATGGGGACCTTGCTCCAGGAGCGGGGGCTTCTGCTCCCGGGGAAAGCGCCGGAAGAACTCAATCTGACGAATCCGTCAGTGATTGAAGAGATCCACCGTTTGTATGTTGCAGCAGGGGCAGATATTATTGAGACGAACACGTTTGGCGGACTGCGCCTAAAATTAGAAAAGTTTGGTCTTGCGGATACGTTTAAAGATATTAATTTTAGCGCGGTTTCAATCGCAAAAAAAGCAGCAGGCAGAAACGTCTTCGTTGCCGCGGGGATCGGCCCGTATGAAAAGATGGTTCAGCCGTTAGGTTCAGTGACTTTCGAGGAAGCAGTTTCTTTTTATAAGGAATGGGTTGAAGTTGTTGCAAATTCCGGCGCGGATATTCTTCTGTTTGAAACCTTTTCTGACCTTAAAGAGCTGAAGGCTGCAATTATTGCTGCACGCGAGGTGTGTGATCTGCCTATTCAAGCACAACTGACTTTTGAAGAAGGGAAAAGAACAGTCACCGGAACACCTCCTGAGGTGGCTGCGGTTACCCTTTCTGCTCTTGACGTTCAGATTATCGGCGTCAATTGTAGCAGCGGGCCGAAGGATCTTTTACCAACAGCACGCCTGTTAAGAAAGTATACCGAAAAGCCTATTGCTGTCCAACCTAACGCAGGACTTCCCCGGCTTGTGAAAGGAAAAACGCAGTTTTTTGAGCTTCCAGAAACCATGGCGCAGTTTGCCAAAGAATTTGTTGCGTGTGGTGTAAATATTATTGGCGGCTGTTGTGGGACAACACCGGATCATATTTCTGCCATAAAACACGCGGTGAGTGAATTAAAACCGCAAAAAAAGCCGTGTGCTGTTCGTTTTGCGTTAGCATCGCGCACCAAAATTTCAGAATACAAAGAGCACCAGGCCCCGCTAGTAATCGGCGAGCGGATCAATCCGACCGGGAAAAAGACCCTCTCAGAAGAACTTCGTGCGGGGAAAATGACCAGCGTGCGGCGTTTTGCCATTGAGCAGACCAAAAATGGTGCTCATATGTTGGATGTCAATGTCGGAACGCCGGGGATCGATGAAAAAAAAATGATTCGCTCAGTCGTCAATGCGGTCCAAGCAGTTTCAGACCTGCCGATTGTGATTGATAGCAATAATCCTGACGTTCTTGAAGAGGGGTTAAAAGAGGTGTGTGGAAAGGCTTTGATCAATTCGGTTAATGGGGAGGAGAAAAGTCTTGAGAAGATATTGCCCCTTGCGCGAAAATACGGTGCTGCAATCCTCGGCCTTACCACTGATAAGGACGGCCTTGCGAAGACCGTGGAGAAACGGCTTTCTATTGCTGATAACATTCGTCTGCATGCCGGTAAATATGGGATTCATGAACATGATATTGTCATTGATTCGTTGACCCTGACCATTTCGGTTGAAAAGGAACAGGCAGGGTTTACTCTTGAGGCGGTTCGCAAAATTAAAGACGAACTTCATTTATTGACCTCTCTCGGGGTGAGTAATGTTTCGTTTGGCCTGCCGCATCGGGATATTATTAATGCACATTTTCTCTCACTCGCTGTTGGTGCGGGGCTCGATATGGCAATTCTCAATCCGAATAATGAAAAAAATATGCAGATTGTACGAAGCAAAGTGAAAGAAGAACCGACGGAGGAGGCAGTTGAAAAGTTTATTAAGGAATCGATGGAACTTCAGTATAAAGAGATTCCCCGTCCGGAAAAAAAGAAAAAGGTGGCCGCAAATAAAAAGAATGTAGAAAAACTGTTGCGCGAAGCGATTCTCTACGGTGAGAAGGATACGATCCTTGATCTTATTGCTGTTGCACTGAAGAAAGGGATTCCGCCGCTTGATATTAACCTTAAGATTCTTATTCCGGCAATAGAAGAGGTAGGACGGCGTTTTGAGGCAAAAGAATATTTCCTGCCGCAGATTATTATGGCAGCCGAAACCATGCAGGCCGCATGCACGCGGCTCAATCGAGAGCTCAAAGAGGCGGAGATTTTCAACAAAGGGAGCGTGGTGATGGCAACGGTTGAAGGGGATATCCATGACATTGGAAAAAACATCGTCTGCGCAGTTCTCGAAAGCCATGGGTATAAAATATTTGATTTGGGACGGGATGTAAAAAAGGAGATGATCATTGAAGAAGTGCTGAAGAAAAAAGTTGATATTGTCGGCTTAAGCGCCCTTATGACCACGACCATGGTTGAGATGGAGCAGGTTATTAAAGAACTCAATAAACAGAATAGAAATATTAAAGTCGTAGTTGGCGGTGCTGCAGTCACGAAAGATTTTGCAAAGAGAATCGGCGCCGGCGGCTATGCAAAAGATGCGATGGAAGCAGTGAAGGTAATTGAGCAGCTCTTAAAGACAAAAAGTGCATAAAAGCCACTACGTAGTGAAGAATTAACGCGAATGTTTTTCCTTGCTAGACAAGAGGTTATGAACTTGAGATCACAAAATGTGACCTCAAGATAATAAACGTAAGCCACCGATAACGCCGATAAACGCACGTTCATCCATAACGGAAACATAAACAATGACAAGAACGAAAACACTAACCATCATTCTTGTAGCAGTGAGTATAATTTTTTTGTTAGTTTTGATTTCTTTTTTTACGGCTACAGGAAAGGTTGAAACTAAAAATAAGAGTGAAAAAAAAGAATACGCCCGGGAAAGACCGAACATTATTCTTATGTCAATCGATACATTACGGGCGGATCATTTGCATTGTTATGGCTATTCGCGAGAAACTTCTCCCCACATAGATTCATTTGCAAAAGATGCTGTTTTGTTTCGCAATGCAATAAGTCCCTCTCCGTATACCGCCCCTTCTCATATGTCATTATTTACTGGGCTTACTCCTTTTGTTCATGGGGTTAATAATATATGTGGGGCACAATATGCACGTATGAATGAAAAAATTACTACTTTAGCTGAAGTACTCTTTAATAATAACTATACGACTGTCGGATTCCACGGAGGGGGGAATGTCTGTGCAGAATTAGGTTTTGATAAAGGATTTGAGACGTATGATATGGTTCCATTGCAACCGAACGAAAATTTTTTTTCGAATGATACCGGTGATCTTCACGCGACCATACAAAAGGCCAGAGAGCGAAACGTTCCTTTTTTTCTTTTCTTGCATCATTATTATTGTCATGATCCGTATCTTGCGGCTCCTGAAAAATATCGGCTCCGTTTCTTAAAAACTAAAGTAGAGGGATTACCCGTATGTTTTACTGAAATAGATCCCAATAGCGAAGTTGTTAATGCAAGAAAAAACCTTGAGAAACGCATGAGTGGATTTGATAATGCGAGGGAAAACTTTTGGAAACGCATTGATTTGACCAATGCGGCACATCGTGAACATATTGTTTCGCTCTATGACGGTGAGGTATATTATTCAGATTATCTTTTTGGCAAGTTGATTAAACTCCTCAAAGAAGAAAAGTGCTATGATAACTCAATAATTATTCTTTTGGGTGACCATGGAGAGGAATTTCTTGAACATGGGGGTACTTTACACGAAAAGCTGTTTATTGAAACGCTGCATGTTCCTTTGCTTATAAAATTTCCTTTCAATCAATATGGCGATAAGGTGATAGACCAGCATATACGACTATTTGATATTATGCCAACATTGCTTTCGTATGTAGGAATTCAAACAACGCATCTTATGCAAGCAGAATCCTTTCTGCCGCTTTTGACCAAGAAAGGCATCTATGATCCTACGATCCTGAGTTTTCACGGGGGGAAGGTACGATTCTTAAAAAAGGGATTTGTGTATACGGATGAGGACACGAGTGATAGTTCGGAATGGCTCTTCGATTATCGTATCGATCCACAAGAAAAAACAAACCGTGCATCACAGAAGCCAAAACTTCTTCGGAAGATGCAGAATACCGCAAAAAAAATAATAAAAGAACAAACGGCCATGAAAGAAAAATTAGATTTTGATAATAAAGATAAAATCGACATTAAAAAGGACAGCCGCTTACTGCAATGGTTAAAGTCACTTGGGTATCTGTAATAAAAGGATACCATGAAAACAGTGAAAGTAATCGGGGAACTGTTGAAGAAATAAAAAGAAATATCAGTGACTATGTAGTCACTAATGAATGTATATGTTATTTATTGCTAACCAAATGACTATAAACTTGAGGTCACAAAATGTGATCTCAAGTTTAGATGGTAGAATGAGAAGAAATAAAATGAGGTAGTTATATGAATTGGTTTGAAAGGTATGGCATAGTTGGGTCATATTTTATGATGATTACTTTTCTATGGATTAAATGTTTCCTAGTATTTGAAATTAAAGATTATTATATTGCAGCGTTCATTTTTTCAGTCTTACCCATTGGTTATTTATTAACAGTATTCGCACAGTGGTTATATTATAAAGGGATTTGGGGACCCCGAATACATAAAGAAATTTTTGATTTTATGCGTCTTCATTTAGATGAAAAAGAACGAACTAAACTTGGTTTACCTGAAAAGTCGGATGAAGCAATGTGTGAAGCAAAATTAGCTGTACTGCATCGTTTGACCAAAGTAGAATCAGCGCCCTTAGAGCATATTAAATATTTAGCTGACTTTTGTACACGGCGGTGGGACGTTATTTCTATTAATGGTAGTATTATGCTTTCCACCATTTTATCTTTTATGTTTTCAATTCTTTTATCAATAGTATTGTCACAATATGGTCAGAATTTTATATATCGAGAGAATCATTGGCCGTTATCTATTGCAATGCTTATTTTTTCAATTATAGTTTTTTTTGCTTTAGTCAAATCAAAAAGGATTTTGAATAATCAGATACGGGCGATACATAAAGATTTGTTTAAAAAAATATACGGTGATAAGGCACAAGAATAACTCATGCGCTATACTTATAGCACGTAACTCATAACACGGAGCAATGACATGAGCATTACACCAGACCACATTAAACAGAAAAAAGGTAAGCAAAAAATCATTGCGCTTACGGCTTACGATTATTCCTTTGCCAAATTGCTCGATAGTGCCGGTGTTGATATTATTCTCATTGGTGACTCTGTCGGCATGGTGTGTTGTGGTGATAAGGATACAAAATCGGTGACCATTGAACAAATGGTCTATCATACACGGGCGGTTGCGCGGGGTGTTAAAAAAGCATTAGTCGTTGGTGATATGCCGATCGGGACCTATGAAACCGCAGAAAGTGCGATTCAAAACGCGCAAAAGTTACTTGATGCCGGCGCACAGGCAGTCAAGATCGAAGAATTTCCCGGGGTGCTTCCTTCTGTTGAAGCGCTGGTAAAAAAAGGGATTCCGGTCATGGGGCATGTGGGACTTACCCCGCAGACGGCTCAGGCATTTAAAGTGCAGGGGAAGGATAATGAGACTGCTGAAAAGATTATGAGTGATGCCTCGGCATTGAGCGAGGTGGGAGTCTTTTCCATTGTGCTTGAATGTATTCCCACACCACTCGCAGCACTTATTACCAAAACCGTTGCTGCCCCTACTATTGGTATTGGCGCCGGCTCATCCTGCGATGGGCAAATTCTTGTCTCCTATGATCTTCTTGGTATGTTTCCGGATTTTCGTCCCAAATTTGTGAGACAATTTTTCCATGGTGATGAAGTCATCAAACGAGCTGTTGAAGCATTCAGACAGGCCATTGAGACCGGTAATTTTCCTTCGCATGACGAAAGTTTTTCGTGAGGTATAAAAAATGAATACTAAAAAGATCCTCATTATCGATAAAGATCACGATTCATTATCACTTCTTTCATCCCGCCTCAAAGCACGGGACTATCATATCGTTGCCTGTGATTCAAGTGCTGCCGCATTATCAATTGTTATCGACGAAGTTCCTGATCTGATTTTAATTGATTCAAGAATGGACAAGGTGGAGGGGGAAGAATTACCCTTGGTCATTAAAAAAAATACGCACAATTTTTTTATTCCTATTGTTATGATGGCCGAACACGATAGTATTGCAGAGCAGATTATGGGAATGCGGTGGGGGTTTGATGATATCATCATAAAACCATGCGATTCGCTTGAGCTACAGTTACGTATCGGTATGAATCTTAAGCGGGCACAGGAATCGGTCCAGGCAAATCCTTTAACCAAACTTCCGGGTAATATTGCAATAGAACGTGCTTTAAAGGAAAAAATTGCGTCGGGGAAGAAATTTTCGGTGTGTTATATTGACATTGATAATTTCAAATCATTCAATGATAAATATAGTTTTGATAAAGGGGATAATGTGCTTGTACAGACCTCCCGTATATTGTTACAGGCGATACACGGGTTTAAGGACGGTAATATTTTCGTCGGCCATGTCGGCGGGGACGATTTTGTTGTTATCCTCAATCCTGAAAGGGAAGAGTCGTTCGCGAGGAAAGTTATTCAAGACTTTGACCAGATTATTCCCACGTATTATTCGAAGGAAGATCAGGAGGCGAAGGAGATCATTGTTCGGAATCGACGGGGAAGCGATGAGCGTTTTCCCGTGATGTCGATTTCTATTGCTGTGGTGACAAATCTCTATGTTCCCTTTTCTAATCCGGGTGAAATTGCCGCTGCAGCGGCTGAGGTGAAAAAGTATTTGAAAACGCAGCCGGGAAGTACGTATTTGCGCGATAGACGCGCACAGCAAATTGAGAATCTTGATGAAGCGAATAAAATTTTTCATATAGAAGGAAAAGAAAACGAACCATCAAAACCATTCGGCCAGATGTTACTGGCGGCAGGATTAATTACTGACCAGCAGCTTGAAGAGGCGCTGAAGAAACATTTCGTTACCAAACAACGGTTGGGAAGAGTATTGATCGGGATGAAGGCTCTCACGAGTGAAAAGGTGGGGGGTATGCTAGAAAAAAAGCTTGGCGTTCCCTATGTTTCTTTAAAGGGGATAGACATTTCTAGCACGGTGCGGCAACTTTTTACTTCTGAATATATGAAGACGCATGGTGCGGTTCCTTTCAAAATAAAAGGAAAACAGTTACATGTTGCGATGATCGATCCCTTTGATGTTATGACGATTCGTGATATTGAACAGATGACCGAATGCACTGTGTACCCGTCTATTATTTTAGAAGAAGAGTTTAATGAGTTTGTTGAAGACATTTTTGAAGAGAGTGTGTAGAGAAATTATCTAGAAACTGGTTGAGTCCACTATTTTTTATAAGCTGAATTATGATGGATATTGCGCAATTGGTTAAGACAAGTTGGGACACGACGTGGAATGTCTTTGTGAAGAGGCGTCCTTTTATTTTTGTGTTGAATTCGACATTACGATGCAATCTTCAGTGCGAATGCTGTTTTCGTTTGTACGGAAAACAGCAGCATACCGATGAGATGGGAACGGAGGACTTTGTTTTACTTTTCGAGCGGTTAAAGCGCTCAGGGATACGAGTGGCTGCATTTCTTGGCGGAGAGCCAACACTTCGCGATGATATTTCATTGCTCCTTGAAGTTGCCAAAAAGAGCAATATGCGCACAGTAATGTGTACTAACTGTTTTATACTTCCACAAAAAATTCATGAAATCGGTCCCCATCTTGATATACTGTTATGTTCGCTTGATGGCTATGGTGATGTGCATGATCAATTTAGGGGGAAAAAGGGAGTTTTCGATACAGTCCTGCGTTCGATCGAAATGGCTAAGGAATTCACTCATTGTGATATAAAAATCTGGGCACGTTTGCATAAAAAAAATTGTCATCAAGTTGAAGAACTTGTCCAGCTTGCAAAAAGGTTACAGATTAAAATACAATTTTTTCCTTTACTAGTAGATAGCAAAAATAAAAAATATCTTGAAATGACTCCAGAAGAGACTGAAGAGGTGTATGATACGATCATTTCTTTTAAGAAAAAAGGGTTTCCAATTGATCATGAATATGGACATCTGGTAAGTATTCGTGATCACGAGCCTTTTGTGTGCAATTATGGGCGCACGAGTCTTTTTATGGGGCCTCGCGGAGAGATACATACATGCCGGGGCATTAAGGATCATGATTTGTGCAGTTATAAAGAATTTGTTCCCGATACACTTTATCGGTCAGAAAAGTATAAACAGAAGATAAAAAGGCTTAAAGGTTGTAATGCGTGTAGGCAGCCAACGGTTATGGAATTTTCTGGTAATCTTGGTATTGCACTGTTAAAAAAAGCGCTCTACCATATGCGTGATACTTCGTGATAGCAGCGATTCTGATGATTCCTCTGCGTAGCGATTCTTTTAATTTAAATTGTATTGATAATAGTACATGAGTCGTTATGCGCTGCTGTATATTGACAGTGTGTTTTGAAAAAAATAAATAGTTTAGCGCAGAATTGTAATAAGTGATGAAAAAAACATATCCATTATGAGTATGCAAAGATATAAAAAAGTCGATGTTTTTTTAATCATAGGTGCTATAACCGCAAGTTTTTTTTTGCAGCCTGTATGTGCAGAAGATACCGGGCTTGATAAGTATTACAATGAAGGTCAAAGGTATGTGCAACAAGGCCAGTTTGATAAGGCACTGGAGAATTTCAAGAAGGTATTGTATATAGACAGAAAT
Organism: Candidatus Omnitrophota bacterium; assembly: GCA_018823795.1. Taxonomy (GTDB): domain Bacteria; phylum Omnitrophota; class Omnitrophia; order JAHJGZ01; family JAHJGZ01; genus JAHJGZ01. Next base: position 1,235 of record JAHJGZ010000169.1, on the reverse strand, counting down.
CATTCACGTTCTTCGTGGGCTGTGGCGGAAATCTATGATAAGCAGGGAAATCTCAAAAAAGCAGAGAAGGAGTTGCAATACTGTTTAAAAGTTCTTGATCATGACACAACACTTTCTCGGGAACAGCAACAGTTATTGCTGGTATCTGCGCAGGAAAAAATCAAAGAAGTTGAACTTATGCGTAAAATTGACAAAGTAGCCTATGCCGGAAAACTGAACATGGTTGAACTGAACGTGTTCCTTTTAGCATGTACCATAAGTATTTTTTTATTGTTCAAATATTTCCTTATTATACGAACATATATTAGTGACAAAATAAGGATGCACAAAGAAGGGAAAATATGGATAGATCGTTATTGGGAAAAAAGAGAGGATAAAGAAGTACGGGAGATGTCTTCGTATGTCAGCACCATTGCAATATATTTTGTTTTGTTTTTTATCATTATGTATGCAGGAAAATTAGTTGCCATTTACGGTTTTAAAGAATGTTTCAATTCTTTACGAAATATGGTAATGAGCCTATTGTAATATACGTGGTGTGTGGACTATCTTATTGGCGTTACGTATGTTATAGGTATGAGCAGCGCAGTATGACATTGCGGAAGAAAAGGGCAAATAAAACTTGACACCTATTTGTTTTTAACATATAATCCACCCACTTTGAAATAAAGATAAATGCGTGTCAAACAAAAACATCCATTCGTCTTAGAAGGATGTTTTTTTTCATGCATGGGTTGTCTTTATGAAGAAAAGTTTTGTTTTTTGAAAAGAGTAATGGTGCGGCCTTTAAGTCAATGATAAAATTTTGGAGAGTTTGATCCTGGCTCAGAACGAACGCTGGCGGCGTGGATTAGGCATGCAAGTCGAACGAGAACTTTGAGTGTTGAGGCTTCGGCCGATACATTCTTAGGGAGAGTGGCGAAAGGGTGAGTAACACGTGGGTAATCTACCTTAAGGTTTGGGATAACCTGTCGAAAGATAGGCTAAAACTGGGTAAGACTACGGGAGCTTCGGCTTCTGCAGTAAAACATGGCCTCTATTTATAAGCTATGGCCTTTAGATGAGCCCGCGACGTATTAGCTAGTTGGTAGGGTAATGGCCTACCAAGGCAGAGATGCGTAGCTGGTCTGAGAGGATGGTCAGCCACACTGGGACTGAGACACTGCCCAGACACCTACGGGTGGCTGCAGTCGAGAATCTTTCGCAATGGGGGAAACCCTGACGAAGCGACGCCG
>JAHJGZ010000168.1 GCA_018823795.1 Candidatus Omnitrophota bacterium | reverse complement strand
GATTTCAAAAAGAGTGAAATAACTGATCAATTACAAAAAAATGGGTGTGACATTACTATCGGTTCTGATATTCCTCTTTCTCCTTCGCACATTGTTATTTATTCATCCGCTGTTTCTCCCGCATCTCGTCAATTAAAAGAAGCGCGCCAACAACGTATTCCTATATTTCATCGAAGCGAACTCCTTTCTTTTGTAATGAAAGAGAAAACATCAATTGGCGTTACGGGCACACACGGCAAAACAACCACCAGTGCACTTATTTCTTTTTTAGCACAGGAAAGTGGACTGAAACCCACCTGTCTTATTGGTGGTGTTATGTTGAATTACCATACGAATGCGCTTATAGGGGAGGATGATATAGTTATTGCCGAAGTTGATGAAAGCGATAAATCGCTTTTGAACATTCACCCGAAGATCGCAGTTATTACCAATCTTGAAGAGGATCATTTGGATATCTACAATAATTTAGAGGACATAAAAAATACAAGCATGGAATTTATTCATGGAATCGATGAAGGAGGAAGTGTTGTTTATAATTATGATGATGAGAACTTAAGGTGTATTATTGAAAGAGCACACAAAAAAGGCATTTCATTCGGAAGGGAAGACGGGGCAACGATACGGGCAAAAAACATTAGGTATGAAGGAACACGCACATCTTTTGAACTCTATGCTGAGGGATATTTTATTGATACGGTAATCACACCATTTTCTGGTTTACACAATGTGTATAATACATTAGCCGCACTTACTCCCTTTTTTATACTAGACATTAATTTAAAAAAGCTTTGTTCGCTCTTGCTTCAGTTCAAAGGAACAGAGCGGAGAATAGAAATTAAATATCAAGATAATGATATTGTCGTCATCGACGATTATGCACATCATCCGACTGAAATTATGGCGACACTCGAGGTGTTGCAACGTATGAAAATGCCTGAGCAAAAGGTCGTTGTTGTTTTTGAACCACATCGCTATTCTCGAACGATGCATCTGGGGGAGAAATTTGGCACCTGTTTTAATGGGGTTGATCAGGTAGTGATAACAAATATTTATGGGGCCGGTGAAGCCTTCATTGAAGGGGTCGATGAAACTATTATTAGTAAGGCAATTGAAAGGGAAGGGACTCCGCCCGTTGTATGTCAAGATATCAATAATGTTATTTCCTATTTAATACAGAAAAGTTATAAAAGAGCAATTATTGCATTTTTGGGAGCAGGAGATATTACTCATATTGCAAATGAATTTTCAATGTTCCTCAAGAAGGAAACTGTTGAGACCTAGCACGGGTAGTCTCTGGTAAGGAAAATATGGTACCTGCGGTACATACGAGTCTTATACGGAAAAGAATAGGTGTATTACTCGGAGGAAATTCGAGTGAGCGGAAAATATCTCTTCTTTCAGGTACTGCTGTGCATAATGCGCTTAAGCAAAAGGGCTTAGATGTCGTTAACGTAGATATACAGAATGGATTCGAAAGTGTAATTGAGAAGGCAAATATCGATGTTGCGTTTATTGCATTACATGGTCATGGGGGAGAAGACGGCGTCATTCAACGTGTGCTCGAGCGTCTGAAAATACCCTATACCGGTTCAGGGGTGCAGGCGTCATCAAATGCATTTAATAAAAAAAGAACAAAACAAATTTTAAAGAAAAAAAATATTCCAACACCAGTAAGTTTTCTTATCAATAAGAAAAACTGGCTGAAAAAGATAGCGAATATACAGCTCCCGGTTTTTATCAAACCAATTGATAATGGATCAAGTATCGGTGTCTATCTGATTGAATCCTTTGATACTTTAAAAAGCACATTGCGTTCAGTTTTTAGACTTTATGATGAATATTTAATTGAAGAGTGCATTATTGGACGGGAGATTACCATTGGAATTTTAGGTAACCGTGCATTACCGATTATTGAACTAAAGCCTAAAAACGCATTCTTCGATTTTAATGCTAAATACACAAAAGGAAAAACCGAATATATTATACCTGCTCCTTTACGCAAAAGCGATGCTGCTCGTTATCGACGATTAGCATTAGCGACACATCGTGCATTAGGCGCTCGTGATTTTTCACGAGTAGACATAATGCTTGATTATGAGGGAAATCCATATGTGTTGGAGCTCAATTCCATACCCGGATTTACCGCGACGAGTTTATTGCCGAAAGCTGCACACGAAGCGGGCCTTGATTTTAGCACATTGTGTCTTTCCTTGTTAACGATAGCACTTAAAAGAGGATTATATGGCAAAAAGAAGTATAGCAAAAATAAAATCAAGTAATGCCCGTTCAACAAAGAAAATATTTTCTGCCATAAAAAATTTCGTAGTCAAACAAATCGGATGTATCGTCATAGTGGTTATCATTATGTATTGTATGGTAATGATAAAAAACTATGCCCAGAGTAATCCTTTATTTAAGATAACAACAATTGACGTTAATAAAACGCATTTTGTCACACGAGCAAACATACTTACCAGTGCTCATGTGAAAAAGGGGGATAATATTTTTAAGATTAATTTAAAAAATGTTGCCCGGCGGCTTGAAAAAATACCACGCATAAAAAAAGCCGAAATTGCGCGGTTACTGCCCAATACTATTCGGATGGTGATAACCGAACGGTACGAAGTAGCCCAGGTAAAGATTCCCTTTCACAAGGAGTATTATTTAATTGATGAAGAAGGACATATCCTTACCCCAATCCTGACAAAGCCAGGAAGGGATGTATTGATTATTAATGCACAGTTTACTCAAAAAAGTGAGTTTGCGGCAGGAGAAGTTTTTGATAACGCTCCACTGAAAAAAGTTTTGAAGTTAATAAAGCGTATGCAGACGAGCGCTGTTTTAAAAAATGAAAAAGATATTTCTATTACTATTGATAACAGGGAAGACATGACTATTGTGTTACCACCGTCGTTAGAAATCAGGATAGGTAAAAACACAGAAGCGATTTTTGAAAAACAAGATATGCTCCGTGAAATTCTAAATGATCCAAATCGTGATTCGATACGATATATTGATATGCGGTTTAATGACGTCGTTGTTAAAAGACGATAATAACTTTACACATTTGATAGCCGATAATGAAAAAACGAAACATTTATGTGCTGTATGTCGGCACAACAAAATTAGTTGCATTACAGGGATGGGTTTGTGAAGATGGCTCATTAACGGTGGAGCGTTTTGTTAAAATGCCATCCGTCGGTTTTGAAAGAGGAGTAGTTGTTAATATTGAAAAAGCAAGTATGCAGTTTCGGAAGTTGGTTAATGAATTGGGTGGTACGGTAGATTACACCAAAGTTGATTTTTATGTCGTGATTTCCAATGAATATCTACGGAATTATTCGTGTAATAGTTCGCTCTATTTCGGAGAGCTGATGAAACCTATTACACAAAGTGATATTCATAAGGTTATAGCTCAGACAAAAAGTGTGTCAACAATACCTCTTGATGAATATATAATTGAACAGTCACCTCAAGAATTTTTGGTAAATGATTTGGGTAATATAATTGATCCACTCGAACTTGAAGCGCGTCGTTTGGGTGTCAATCTTCTTATCTTTACTGTTGATGGAACCGTTATTCGTAATTTAACAAAAGCGCTTGAGCGGGCGGATCTTACCGCCACATCTTTTATTCCAAAAGCACTTGCTTCTTGTTTTGCCGTTTTACGAGAGGAAGAAAAACGGGATGGTGTGGTTCTTGTTGACATGGGAGGTTACGTTACTGATATACTGTATGTAAAAAATATGATTATTCAGCATTATGAAACAAAATCAGTTGGGGGTGAAGATATATCGTCATATTTAGCAGAGCATTTGAGCATTACGCAACCTGAAGCACAGCGTCTTAAGGAACGTTTTGGTTCTGCAATGTTACTGTCAACATTTGAAGATGAAATTATCCCGGTGGTTGATATATTTGGAAAAACGAGACTGAGCTTGAATAAAAAAAGGCTGTATGATCAAATATTTACTTCGACGAAGGACCTTCTTGAGAAAATAAAACCTGCTATTGATGGGATAAAGAAAAAAATAGGGGTTGTTGCCGGGATTGTACTCACCGGAGGAAGTGTGTCACTAGAAGGATTGTTAGAATTGAGCCAGGATGTCTTTGCAACACCAGTTCGATTAGGTGTCACCAGAAAAATCCATGGCCCAAAAGAAGTTGTTACCTCGCCGCAGTATACTGCTGCTGCAGGTGTTTTGGGGTATGTTCAAGATCAATATAGAAAAAATGAGCTACAATTTCGTAATAAAAGTTATTTAATGAAGGAAACAATGAAGGTAAAAGCATGGATCCAAAAATATTTTTAGAAAATAGCCTTAAACAGCTTACTGAAAAAAATGCGTCCGATTTACACATTAAATCAGGTGTCGTGCCGCGCTTACGCGTTTCCGGGACTATTCAAAAAATGGAGACAGATGCAATCGGTCCGAAATTTGTTAGCAGTCTGGCCGACTCGTTGATGAATGATGGGCAAAAAGAACTTTTTAAAAAAAATAGATCTGTTGATTTAGCATTTGCCTCAGAAACCTACGGGCGTTTTAGGGCCAATATCTTTTGGCAAAGAGGGACAACCAGTATTGTCATCAGAGTTATAAAAAATCTTATTCCGTCTTTTTCCGAGCTGTATTTACCGGCTGTTTTTGAAAAAATTTCATTGCAGGAACGTGGACTCATTTTAATTAGCGGTGCAACATCAACAGGAAAAAGTACAACGGTTGCCTCAATGGTTAATTATATAAATCAAGAGCGGGATGGCCATATCCTTACTATCGAGGACCCTATTGAATATATGCATGAAGATAAACGATGCATTATTAATCAGCGGGAAATAGGACAGGATGCTGTTAGCTTTTCTGATGCGTTAAAATATGTCGTCAGACAGGATCCGGATGTTATCGTTGTCGGTGAAATGCGCGACCCTGAATCATTTAAGTCTGCGATTGTAGCCTCAGAAACAGGACATCTTGTGATCAGTACGATTCATGCCAAAAATGTCCAGCAGGTATTTGACCGTATCCTCGGTTTTTTCCCTTCTGATCAACGGGAACAAGTTCTCGTACAACTTTCATTTAATTTAAAGGCCGTTGCAGCGCAGCGTTTATTAAGAAAAAAAGATAAGAAAGGGTTAGTTCCGGTCTGTGAAGTACTTATGAATAATGGTACTATTGCTCAACTTATTCGTGATAATAAAATGGAAAAGCTTCCTCAAGCTATTGCAAATTGTTCTGAAGAGGGTATGCAGACATTCCATCAAGCATTGTGTAAACTCTATAATGAGGGCTTTGTTTCGAAAGAAGAAGCATTAATGGCAAGTGATAATCCGCAAGCCCTTGAGATGAATATGAAGGGCATATATTTGGATGAAGGCAGTGGCGGAATATTGGACAGATAGAAGAAAAGACCTCCTTCGTGACGAACGAGGTGTTATTTATAAAGTAGATGTCGCTGCTACTATTGCTCTTTGCTTTCCTAATTCTTATTTTGTGGGAATGAGCAATCTTGGTTTTCATACTGCCTATTGGCATTTTAACCTTCCTGAAAATGTGAAAGCAGAACGGGCATTTTATGAGGGGGATGAGAAACCACTCACGTTAGAATCAGGACGCTCCCTCGATGAATTTTCACTGGTCGGTTTTTCCATTAATTTTGAGCTCGATTATGTTAATATTCTCCGCATGCTGTCGCTTTCCAAGATTCCCTTATTACGAGAAAAGAGGAATTATTCTCATCCGCTTGTTTTTATAGGAGGGATCGTTACTTTTTTTAATATACGGCCACTGATTCCCTTTATTGATTTTGCTTTTATCGGAGAGAGCGAGGAACTATTCGAACAGGTAAACAACGAATTAGTCCACTATGCAGCTACAAAAGGCGTCGAAAAGACAGAGTTACTGAAAAGACTTTCACTGATTGATGGTATTTTTGTCCCCGGATTTTCTCAGACAGTAAACCCCAGGTATGTTGACAATCTTGATCATTTCGAGTGTGTTTCACGCATCATTACTCCTCACACCGAATTTAAAAATATGTTTCTTGTAGAAATTTCACGCGGATGTCTTCATAAATGTAATTTTTGTGTTTCAGGACATGTGTATCAACGTCCTCGTTTCCGAACGTTATCACATATAATGCGTTCGTGTGAGAGAGGATTATTATTAACAAATCGATTAGGCTTCATTGCTTCAGCACCGTCTGACTATCCTTCTTTTGATGAGCTGTGTGCATATTTGAAATCGAGAAATGCCAAAGTTTCGTTTTCATCGTTACGTGTTTCATCAATAACAAAATCTGTATTAGAGCTTCTTATTGCGAGCGGACAAACATCACTTACCTTAGCGCCTGAGACCGGCAGTGAACGTTTGCGAAAACACATTAGTAAAAATATAGACAATAAATGTTTCTTTGATGTTATTCAATTAGCAAAAAAATGTGGAATGAAGAGAATCAAACTCTATATGCTAATCGGGCTTCCTGATGAGACCGATGCTGATTTAGATGAAACGGTATTATTTATAAAAGAAAGTGCAAAAATAATGCTCATACGGGTCAGCGTAACGCCGTTTATCCCAAAACCGGCGACCCCTTTTGAACGATATACGATTAATGATAAAAAAATTATTCGTAAAAAAATAGCATTTTTGCGTCATGCGTTTAAAAACGACACAAGAGTAACCCTTACTTTTGATGGCATTAAAGCAGCTCACCAACAGGCATCATTGGCAAAAGGGGACGAAACTATTCTTCTTGATGAAGCAGAAAAACTTTCGAGTTTGTAGTCGCTGTATGTAAAAATGGTTACAGTTTCACCACGTTAGAAAGCAGTTACTATTCAGAAGTAAACATTTAAGTGTGCTTTAAACGTTGGATATAGCCAAAATTGACGATATTTGATTAATTTCGTGTTCAAACGGGGTTCATATTGCATTTTTTTCATAACTTGTTATAATTACGCTTTTAATACTATTTAATAATTCAAACATTTCCGTAGGTCTTTTTGCATACATGGCTAATACGTGTACTATGAATCATTTACCATTACATGATGTGTTCGTAAAAAAAGGGGCAACGTTTATCCCTTTTGCGTCGTGGGAAGTGCCGGCATATTTTACCAGTATTATTGATGAGCATAACGTGGTACGAAACAAGGCCGGGATTTTTGATATTTCACACATGGGGGTCATAGAGGTAGAAGGTTCTGATGCTGCGAGTTATCTCCAATATCTCATTTCGAATGATATGAACACCTTGCACGAAGGGGGAGCATTGTATACCCCTCTCTGTAATGAGGCGGGCGGAATTATCGATGATATTTTTATATATAAAATTTCCGAAACAAAGTTTTTTTTAATTGTAAACGCAGTAAATCATGAAAAAGATTTTAGTTGGTTTGCCAGTCGTTGTCAGCGATTTTCAGTCGAACTGAAGAATGTCTCTGGCACTAAGGCATTATTTGCGCTCCAAGGGCCGCTCAGTCCTGATATTATGAAGGCAGCATGGGATATCGATCTTTTACGTATGCCATACCATAGCTTTATTACAGTGAGTATTGATAATTCTGATGTTATTATTGCTACAACAGGATATACGGGGGAGATAGGGTGTGAAATTATATGCATGAGGGAAAAAGCCGTTACCCTTTGGAACAGACTTTTCGATGCCGGACGATCATTCGGACTTCAGCCCATTGGTTTTGGCGCGCGGGATACATTGCGGCTTGAAGCCGGATGTCTTTTGTATGGCAATGATATGAATGATACAACAACACCACTTGAAGCAGGGCTTGGATGGACCGTAAAGTTAGAGAAGGATGATTTTATTGGTAAGGCAGCATTAGTAAGACAAAAAAAAGAGGGCATCGGGAAACAGCTGATAGCATTTGAACTTATCGATCGTGGTGTTGCTCGCCACGAGTACCCGATTTTAAAGAACAATATTAAAATTGGGGAAGTGACGAGCGGTAGCTTGTGCCCGACGATGAATAAAAATATGGGTTTTGGCTATGTGGATTCTTCCTTTGCTCACCAAGGAGAAGAAATCTTTATTGCAGTCAGAAAAAAACTTTTAAAGGCACTAATTGTAAAGAAGCCGTTTTATAAACGACGGAAATGTGGACCAGCATTATAAAATGGAGATGCATCATCTTTACCCTGTGAGCCAAAACTGACTTATTCTTGAGAAACAAAACTCTAACAAGCTACTAGTGACAACGAGAGTTTTTTTGTGTATATATGTTTAGAAAAAAATAGATATATATATAATGATTAAATATCTTACGAATGATAAGCACGTATGCGTGCATAATAAAAATAAAATAAAAATTTTCATTTTTTTTTGTATTTTCTTTTTCATTCGTTTGTATAGTATAACAACTCACGATTTTTGGTTTGATGAAATTAGTACTATCGAGTATGCTGAAAATCCTTGGAATACATGGTGCCCTCCTGTTTATTATGTACTGCTTCATTTTTGGATTAAAGTATTTGGCATTTCTGAATTAAGCCTTCGTTTTCCTTCTGTCTTATTTAATCTTTTTTCAATACTGCTTACACTTCATCTCGGGACAATACTTTTTAATAAAAGAGTGGGGATGATTGCGTGCCTTATTATGGGACTTTCACCGTTTCATCTTTGGTATGCGCAAGAGGCACGAAATTATAGCATAACACTTTTTTTAGGAGTGGGAGCGACGTATATTTTTCTGATGTTATTAAAGCGAAAAAGTTTTCTTGTCTGGATATCGTTTATATTAATTTCACTTATAGGGTTATATACAAATTATTTTTTTATTCTTTTGTTAATGGGGTATGGAATAATTATTCTGGTAAAAAAGCGATTTCGGCTTAATTTTAGAGAACTAACAGCTTTTTTACTTGTGCTGCTCGGATTTTGTTTTTATTTACCAAAATTCTTGAATAAACTTTATTTTATAAGCAATGGTTTCTGGATTCCAACGCCCCGGTGGAATTCCTTGTTTGTTACACTGGAAAACTTTATCCTCGGATATAATGGTTCATTGCTTCTCTATCGTATTATTGATTTGATAATAGTATTCGTACTTGGTACTTCTCTGGTTAGGTTTTATCAGGACAGGGAAGTGCGGGAAAATTTTTCCGTGTGTGCGGTCATAGCATTTATCCCTCTATTTTTTACGTATTTTTTTTCTCGTATTGTTTCTTCAATTCATTTAGATCGATGTTTTCTTATCTTTAGCCCGTACTTCTATCTTCTTATTGCCGTGGGGATTGATTATTTTAAGAGAACACAAAAAATAATCAGTATTATTATTTTAATTTCCCTTTTAATAATAGGAATATATAGATACTTTAACGATATAATATGCCAACCTTTAGAGCATCGTTATGGTACGTACATCAAAAGACCAATAAGACCATTAGTTTCGTATTTAAATGAAAGAATGCAGCCAACCGACATTTTGGCTTTTACAAACGATTCAGCAATGCCTTCGGTTCTTTATTATATGAAAGGGAAAGAAATCCCTTACTACTATTTTTTTAATCCTCAATATGTATATACTCATTCACAAAGGCCTTTTCAAGAAAATGACTTAGTTGTTCCTATTGCGAAGATTAACAGCCTTTCATTTGAACGATTATGGGTTATTTCGTCAAATTATGAGAGAAATGGATTAATGGATAATAATTGTTGGTCGGTAAAAATATTTTTAGCTAAACAATATAACTTAACATTCTATCGTGAATTTGACGGTGTGTGGCTGTTTCGGTATGAAAGACAAGAGACGACATGACAATAGATAAAAAGAAGCTTTTCATCGCAAACGTTATTACTAATCTAGCATATGGAACATCAAACGTAGAAGCGCTAACACCTTTTTCTCATCACGACTCTATTGATTGGAATACATTGAAAGCCCTTCTTGTGTATCATGAATTAGTAACGTTTGCTTATCTGCTCTTCAGGGATACATGTATATCATTACCTTTTGATTTTTCTCAGTTCTTACAAGATGAATATTACCGCACGATTGCTCATTGTGAATATTTGTGGGTTGAATGTATGACCATTGTATCGGCATTTGAACGGGTTCAAATGCCTCTTGTCCCGCTTAAAGGAATATCGCTTCTCCATGATGTATATGCAAAATATCCTATACGCACAATGATTGATATCGATCTCTTATGCCAAGAAACAGATTTGGATAGTGCGGTAAGAGTAATGAATGATTTAGGGTATACGAAAGAATTATATGGTTTAAAAGAGGGGTATTGGAGAAAAAAACAATGCCACTTTGCCTTTTATAAAAATAGTAACTATAACGATGTATGTATAGAACTTCACTGGGGGCTTGATTTTAGAAGGCATAATCGTAATCTTTTACCAAATCTTTGGAAGCGAATTAGAAAAATAAATATAGGTGATAGACGATTAACAGTATTGTCGCCAGAAGACACGCTTCTAAGCTTAGCATTACATAATCGCCGATTTGGAAACGCTCTTTCTTTAAAGTATGTGTGTGATGTAATCCTCCTGTTAAAAAAATACACACATTTTAATTGGGATTATGTGATAAAAGAATCGCATGCTGGAAAGATGAAGGCAACAGTATATTTTCTTCTGTCACAAGTAAAAAATATGAAAATCATTGAAATTCCTTCGACAGTTTATGATAATTTGTTAGTGCCTTCATATAAGAAAAAACTCATCGATCGTTTTATTGAGAATAACACTTTTTGTTGTGATATGCAGAAAAGATGTAAAGAATTATACCTAAAAAGTCATTTCCTGCTTTATGATTCTCTGTGGGAACCAATACGGTACATTATCAATCTTCCCGAAGAACAATTTGCCAAATTTTACAATTTCACTCCGTATGATACAAAAACAACATTATTGTACCATTGCCGTTTACTCTATGTTTTATTTAGGATGGTCATTTTTTTAAGCAATAATATTAAATTTAAAGCCGACTCGTTTAAGACATTTTTTTTGCCGTACACGCTATCCGATCACACGAACAATGAAATCTTGTTTTATAAAACGACAGGCTTTAGTATGTGGCCATTCTTAAAAGGAAACGAGAAAGTGTTATGTAAAAAAGTTGCGGTACAAAAATTACGAATAGGAGATATTGTTTTATATAAAGAGCATAATCGGGTCGTATGCCACCGTCTGAAGAAAAAAGTTAGACAGGATGGGAGATTTAACCTTTACGTGTGCGGAGACAATTCTTTTCCGCTCGTAGGAAAATTTATAGCCGAGGAAATGTTTGTAGGAAAAGTAATAGCCGTAATAAAGAACGGAAAACTGATTAATTATACAGGCATTGGACGCTATTATCTGAATCGGCTCATTATAAAAATTAGTCCTTTGCATAGTCTTGCGATACGAGTAATTCAGGGCATAACATATAAATGTAAATCAATAAGATTAAAAAAAAGCACATGAATTTAATAGAACTAATAAGGACTATACCGTTTCACACAAATGGTTTAAAACAGAAATCTAATGGTATTTATGTATTCGGGGTGTAAAGGAAAAAATAGAAGGAGGTGTGTGTGCCAATGAAAAAATCAACAAGTATACATAAAAATAAAAATGTAGTAACGCGAGAAATTGAAGATGAAACTATCTTGATACCTATTTTTAAGACAGCGGAAGAAATGAACTATATCTATAGCTTAAATAAAGCTGCAGCGTGGGTGTGGAAAATGATTGATGGTCGAAAAACACTCGGTGAAATTAAAAGTATGATAATAGGGCAATTTGATGCTACCCCACAAGAAGTAGAAAGTGAAATACGGGTGTTACTGGGGGATTTAGAGAAGATTAAAGCAATTATTATAGATTAGCACATGTGCTCGGGAAAAATGTGTGATACATGAAAGAGATTTCATACGAAGCTTTTGGAATGAAAATACGCAGAAAACGCCGATTGAGGCAAAAACCGAGTGAATGCGTATTTGAATTAACGTATAGATGCAATTTACATTGTATGTATTGTTATACAGATTGTTATAATATCCCTTCCAATGAAGCGAAAGAGTTAAATACGCAACAGGTTAAATCGATTCTTGATAAAGTTTCTGAAATGGGAGTCGCGCATTTATATTTAACAGGCGGAGATCCGTTGATGCGACCCGATTTTTTAGAAATTTACTCATATGCTAAAGCAAAAGGCTTTATTATAACATTATTTACAAATGCATATTCAATGACGGAAAAAATTGCTGACTATTTATCACGGCAGCCTCCCCTGAGAGTCGAAATTACCCTTAATGCAGTGACCGATATGTTATATGAGAAAATATCACAAGTGCGGATGTCGTTTGGTAAAGTTATGGCAGGAATAGACCTCATATTAGAAGCAGGATTGCCGCTTAAGATTAAAACACATGTTATTAGAAACAACATACATGAGATTTCGAGTATTAAAAAGTTTATCGAAAAAAGAGGATTTGAGTTTCATCCCTATAGTTGTGTAACTGCGCGTTTAAATAATGATACATCACCATGTGATTTAAGAATTACTCCAGATGACATAGTGCAGGTATCACGGGGAAAGATAATAGCAGACAGTGACGAATCAGTTATGAAACGGATATCCGGGCTTTGTTATCAAGAAGGAAGCGATTGCATGCATCTTGATCCTTATGGAAATACCTTTTTCTGTTCAGCAATACGAAAACCTTCATTTAATATTTTAGACGTGAATATTCAATATGCGCGTAGCAGACTATTGAACACAATCCGAAAAATGTTCTTAACGAGCAGATTAAAATGCAAAAGTTGTGCCCTAGGAGAATTCTGTTCCTTTTGTCCTGGAGTTGCCTATCTTGAAACCGGTACTATTGATACGCCCGTTTCTTATTATTGTGAGTTAGCAAAAATAAAAAAACAGTATCAAGAGAAGGTTGTGTAAGTCTGATGAAAATTCAGTCATATGAAAAATTTTGGAAACGCATGAATGATAAAGCTACAATAAAAAAATTTCCCCTGCGAGCAGTATTTGAATTAACCTATCGCTGTAATTTTAATTGTGGTCATTGCTATCTTCCGTCGAATTTTAGGAAAAGAAGAAAAGAACTCACCACGGATGAAGTATGTGTTGTATTGAAGAGTTTAAGAGATATCGGTTGTTTATATATAGGGTTTACGGGTGGTGACCCATTCATGAGAAACGATTTTGTTGATATTTTATATTATGCAAAAAAATGCGGCTTTATGGTCATTATTAATACGAATGGTTCTCTGATTGATTCAAATATGATACGCGAGTTAGTACTAGTACAGCCACATAGAATAGACATTACTCTACCAGCAATGAATAGTACAACTTTTGATACTATTACGGGTACTACAGGATTGCGTGATCAAGTATTTGCTGTCGTTAAAAATTTGCGGGAGAAGAGGTTGAATGTTGGGGTTAAAACATGTGTTCTTCAAGCTAATAAAAAGGAGTTGCAATCTATTGAAGATTTTGCTGGGTCACTTTATCTACCGCACAGTTTAGATTTTAACGTTTTACCGTGTCTTGATGGAACAAAAAAGCCCTATTATTATAAAGCGCGGCATATAAATCATTTACTACGATTAGATGACGAAAGGGGGGGGGGAGGGAGTCAATATAATTGGTATACATTTGATAGACATAAATTTTTTAATTGTGGAGGAGGCCGCCACAGTGTAGCAATAACACCACAAGGTAAATTGAAGATTTGTATTAATGTGAATGAACCACAGTATTCGATATTGAATAGTTCGTTTGAAAATGCTTATGAAAAGTTAAAAAAATTTGCGATGAGCATAAAGCCTGACGAGCGTTATCAATGTGATACGTGTCCGTTGCGAATGTATTGTTCGTGGTGCCCTGCACTATCGTGGCTTGAACATAGAAATTTTTCAACATGTAGCCGTACCTGTCGCAAACTAGCACAAGTGAGACAAAAGATAAAAAAACCGGTTCAGAGAAGGTGCACGAATTAACACGTATTTAAAGAAAATACACATGAGAAAATTTAAGATAAAACTAGAAATCGCAAAAGTTATTATTGAAATTAAAAGCCAGGATCCATTACTAAGGATTAGAAAAGAAGAAAACCCCTTTTACCGTAAACCATTCAACGATTTTATATATAAAGGGAGAGAAAAGCATAGTGTTTCTATTACCATACAACACGTGAATGCTCTTCCTCCGTTTGATAATGTAATGCAATTATTTAATGCTAACAATGGATGGGTTCTGTATAAACAAAATAAAAAATATGTGTATAAAATTTTCCTTGATGGCTGCAATGCTGTTCAGGTAATACAATCAAATAAAAAGTTTGATAAAATCGAAGTATTTCTGTTATCAAAAAGTAGCAAAAGATACATAGTGGATAGCTTATATAGTATATGTAACTTTTTGCGAGTTATTTTAATACACTACCTAGCGATTCGAAAACAGGGGATTTGTATTCATTCGTCTGGCGTAGGCGTGTCAGAAGATGTAGGGCTTCTTTTTGCAGGTAAATCTGGTTCTGGGAAAAGCACTATAGCCGGGATATGGAATAGGCATTGCAAAACTCGAATCATAAATGATGACCAAATAATTATCAGGAAAAGTAAAAAAAAATATTTTATGTATGGGAGTCCGTGGCAGGGAAAAAATATTAGGAACCGGTGTTTTGTATCGCATAAAGCAACGCACATAGCAAAAATGTTTTTTATACAGCACGCATCAAAAAATATAATACAACAAGTTATTGCAAGGGAAGCACTTACCTTGCTGTATCCCGTGCTTTTTTCCATTTACTGGCATAAGACGAGTGTAAAAAATAGTGTACTATTTTGTCATGAGTTGATTAGGGTAATACCATGTTATCGATTGGGGTTTGTTAATAATAAAAGGGTTGTAAATTTTATTAAAAATGTACTATGATATCTTTAAAAGGAAGTTGGAAATTAACTTAGAATGATAACGATATGATGAAGACAGTACAAAGAGAATACGCGCAATGAGTAAAAGAAAAAAATCACACGATAGTAAATTACAAAAACATAAGTTTAAGCCAAAAATTACGCGGATAAAACTCAATCCTAAGGAAACGGTTCTTGCATGTTGTACCTATTCGGGACCGAGTTCCCGTAATTAAAATAGCTCTACTATGTATATACGATATGGTTCTGGTGTTGCGATAGCAAAAAAGATCAAGAAGGATAACAGAGGTATATTGCGGTGTATAATAATGTAAAAAAAATATTGAGTAAATTTAAGATAAGTAATCCTATTTTTATCGATTCTCTAGTATATGCGTGTAGTATTATTATTATTGTATTAATGGTGGCGTATGGTGCATTTCTTTTTTTAAGCATTCAAACTAAAAAAAGTGATATTGCTGAATATATACTCAGTAAGGCAATAGACGAATATGGGATGAATGATTCGGCTTCTAAGATGCGAGGGTATGTACTGTTGTCCCATATGAGCCGGGCCAATGGAGCTTGGAGACGGATTGAACGTTACTTTAAGTACCCCGATAAAATTCGTGGGGATTATTTATCAAATGAACGACGCGTTACGACCATTTATAATTCCGGACAAGTATATTATTCGGAGAATGGTGATCTCATCACTGATAATGATAAGGTTCAAAATTTAAGAGAGAGTATTCAGGAGGAGCTCAGATATGAGCCGTTCAATGGCATTTCTCTAACGTTGTCATATCTAATAAGAGACCGGAACTCTTTGAAGTATAGAGGTGAAAAGAAAGTAAGGGGCAGAAACTGTCATATCCTTGAGTCTTTATTAGGCGAAAAAGAAAGTGATATATATTATATTGAAATAAATTCTTTTCGAATAGTTTCAATAGAGAATACAGCTAACATTGGTCTTGAGAACGAGCGAAAAAGAACAGAATATTATTTAAATGAAAAAAGAATAGGGCCTTTTTTGATCCCGTTTCGTATAACGATGTATGAAAATAACAAATTGATAGGGAATGTCATTATTGATACAATGCGTTTTGAGGAAGTTCCAGAAGATATATTTTCGGTTGCATTACATAAAGAATGAACAAGCCGCAAGTTTTTATTTCAATAGGGTTTATCCAAATTCGTCCATCCATTTTCTACAATAGACTATTACTTTGTTAACCGGTATTGTATATTTTTATACTTCAAAATACGTGAAAGGGAAAGTGAGACAGTGATGTCAAAATTCAAACTTTATTTTTTATTTTTTAAATTCCTTTATCCGTACCGTAAGAAGTGGTTAATCATATTTATACTAAGTGGCATGGGAAGTATTTTAGGCTTAATAAGCCCTTATTTATGCAGGTTAGTCGTTGACGAGGCAATAGAGAAGCATGATGTACGTATTTTTACTTTTCTCGCATTAGCTCTGGGAGCCATTGTTTTCTTATCGAGTTTAATTGATTTATTCAGAGAATATTTAGAGCATTATGTAAACCAAAAAATAACTTTAGATCTGCAAAAAAAAGTGTTTAAAAATATTCAAGGATATTCGTATCAATGGTTTCAGAAGAAATCTGCGGGGCAGCATCTCTATAATTTAAGTTATGATATAAAAAGGGTCACTCAATTTATTACTGAAATCCCGCCACAATTACTCTTTCTTTTTATACGGTTATTATTGACTTTGATCATTATGTATTTTCTTGATTTTAAAATGGCATGTATAGCGATTGTCCTCATCCCTTTTATATATGTACCATATTGTTATTTTAGTTCAATAGTGCAGCGTTCATGGAAAGTTTTGAATGATAGTAGTCAAAGTATCTTTGTGAATTTAGAGGAGCTTTTTTCGCATATTTATCTGATCAAATTATTTGGTAAAGAATCGGTGACTATACGTACCTATTTTAAAAAGGTACTTACTAATACCCGCTTGAGTATAAGACATTTACGATTGGAATCTCTGCGTAGCGTTACTTCTGTCTTAGCAGGCAAGGCTGTAGCAGGATTCATTGTGGTTTTTGGTATTTATCAGGTTATAACAGGAAGAATGAGTTTAGGAACCTTTTCAGCAATAATAATTTATTTTGGGCAGCTCATGGTGTTTCAAACAAAGATTTCCGAGTCTTTTCAAGTAATTATTCGTGGAATTACATCGTGTCAGGTGATAGAGGAGATTATGGGTGAGCAGTTGCAGATAGTTACGGTTACGGATAAGGAGAAAATTTCAATTCGGCAAGGATCAATATTGTTTCAGGAGGTGAATTTTGGATATAAGCGTGAGGGACATATTTTTAAAAATATAAACTTTTGTATAGAAGCATCGAAGCATATTGCTCTCGTTGGTCCCTCTGGTTGTGGTAAGACTACTTTTGTAAATTTATTGATGCGTCTTTATGAACCGTGGAGTGGCAAAATTCTAATTGATGGATATGATATTAACAATATGTCTCTGTCTGTACTGAAAAGTCAAATTGGCGTTGCATGTCAAGAGCCTTTTCTTTGGAATGACAGTATTGCAAATAATATAGTATATGGAAAAGAAGATGCAACAATGGATGAAATAATACGTGTTTCCCAGATAGTGGGCATAGAGGAAATTATTAATAACTTTAGTAATCGATATAATACTATTATTGGGGAAAATGGGTGTATGCTTTCTGATGGCCAAAAACAAAGGATTGCTATTGCACGTGCATTGATTAAAAGGCCGACGATACTGATATTAGATGAAGCCATGTCTTCATTAGATGCATCAAGTGAAGACAAAATAGTGTCAAATATTAAACAATTTCAGGATAAAATTACTTTTATTACAATATCACATAGGTTATCCACCGTAATGTGCGCAGAACTCGTTTATTGTTTTATCAATTCCCACGAAATAATTACATGTAATAGTAAGGATTTATTGAATAGAGAAAGCGAATTTTCTAAATTGTTTGCTCATCAAATCATTAATTCAATTCCACCATTCATTTAATATTGCATTTTCTCTATTAGTTGATATAATACCAACTTACATTATTTCCGGTTACAGGAAATAAATTCATTTCTGTTTAATCGCCCATATTTTCAATACGTAACGTATGTTACTAAATTAACTTACAGTTTTATAACAAATGAATGTACAAAGTTTTAAATGCCGGATACTTGATTCTAGCAAGAACGGTACGTTTCGAAGGGTATTCTTAAAATAAATACCGAGTATTCAAGTATCAAACATCGAGCATTACTGTGACAATATGCATTTGATTCGCGATAATGTGCGTTCTAAAGAAAGGACATTCCATGAAATTTCCAAACAATTGTAAGTACACGAAGACACATGAATGGACAAAAAAGGAAGAAAAAGTTTGTATTGTCGGAGTAACTGAATATGCACAGAAAGAACTTTCAGATGTTGTCTATGTTGAACTTCCCGATATTAGCCGGGATATAAAGGCTGGCGAAGCTGTATGTGTTGTTGAATCAGTTAAAGCAGCTTTTGATATTTTTGCGCCACTTTCAGGGCGAGTTCTCGAAGTGAATACTGATTTAGAGAATAATCCGGCCCTTATTAATAGTGATCCGTATGGCAAGGGGTGGCTCTTTAAACTCGAATGTTCAAATGAAAATGAATTGAATTCGTTGATGGATGCTGCAGCGTATGGAAAGCATATTGAAGGAGAACAATGAGCTACGCCTCACTCACCGATCACGATAGAAAAGTAATGCTTCAAGAAATTGGCGTAACTGATTTTGAAGAATTGTGTGCAGCTATCCCACGACAGTTGCGCAATCCAGTTATAAAACTTCCTCACCCATTAAGCGAACTTGAATTGCGCACGATGGTACGCTCGTTAGCACATCAAAATAAATCGACCGATACCGTTCTTTCATTTATTGGTGCAGGTGCCTATGAACATTTCATACCATCGGTTGTTCATCACGTTACGTCTCGGAGTGAATTTTATACTGCCTATACACCGTATCAAGCGGAGGCAAGCCAAGGAACGCTGCAGGCTATGTATGAATATCAAAGTATGATGTGTACTCTTACCGGCATGGATGTCTCTAATGCATCACATTATGATGGTGCTACGAGTATGGCAGAAGCAGCTCTTGTAAGTATGTCTGTCAAAAAAAGAAAAAAGGTTATCGTTGCATCCAGTGTGCATCCTGAATATCGCCAGGTTTTAAAGACATATCTGCGCGGTACGGCGGGTGAATGTATAGAGATTCCTTTTACGAGTGAGGGTATGCTCGATAGCAGTCGTTTTAAGACAGCACTTCATGAAGATGTTGCCTGTTGCATTGTTCAATCACCTAATTTTTTTGGTATTGTAGAAAACTTTTCTGAGATAGAAAAACTCATTCATGCGTGTGGCGCCCATTTTATTATCGTTGCAAATCCACTCTCGCTCGCGCGATTTAAATCTCCCGGTGAATGGAATGCTGATATTGCCTGTGGTGAGGCACAGGTTTTTGGCAACCCACTTTCATTTGGCGGTCCTTATCTTGGCTATTTTGCCGTCAAAAAAGAACTCATGCGAAAGATTCCTGGCCGTCTGGTTGGGTTGAGCCATGACAGCGAAGGCCGGAGGATGTTTACCCTTACGTTACAAACGCGTGAACAACATATTAGGAGAGAGCGGGCCACCTCAAACATCTGTTCGAACCAAGCCTTGTGTGCTTTAGCCGCAGGAGTCTATTTAACTACGTTAGGAAAAGAGGGATTACGGCAGGTCGCTGATTTAAATATTCAAAATGCGAATTACCTCCGGGAAGCATTCACGTCAGTCTTGGAGTGTGAAATTACCTTTACCGGGCCGATCTTTAATGAATTTGTTATAAGAATCAATAAAGACGTGGAAAAGATAATAGCTGCATTACTTAAAAAGGGAATATATGCAGGCCTTTCTCTTCAGAGGTTTTATCCAAAATTAAAAAATGAATTACTTGTGTGTGCGACAGAGACCAAAACAAAAGAGGACTTAGATCGTTTTGTTAAAGAATTTTCGTTAGCGGTTAGTAGTTAGTAGTTTGTAGTTTGTTGATTGAACTTTTTTTTCAAATTACCAACTACCATCTACAAATTACGGAGAACAAGAGTACCTTTACCATGGAAGAAAAATTAATTTTTGAGTACAGTAAACCAGGTAAACAGGGGGCATCCCTTCCGTGCCGGGACCTGTCAATGGATGAATTACATCGGTTTATTCCTGATGGCCTCAAACGAAAAACTGATACAGCGCTACCTGAAGTGAGCGAGCCTGAAGTAATACGGCATTTTTTCCGTCTTTCTCAAAAAAACTTTTGTGTTGATACCCATTTTTATCCGCTGGGAAGTTGTACGATGAAATACAGCCCGAAGGTTAATGAAGATTTAGCCGCGCTTAGTGGCTTTACGCAGGTGCATCCCTCTATGCAACCTGAACATGTTCAAGGAATACTCACCGTCATGTACGAGTTAGAACAGTATCTGTGTTCATTGACCGGGATGAAACGTTTTTCTTTTCAACCCGCAGCCGGAGCACATGCTGAATTAACGGGTATGATGTTAGTGAAAGCATACCATGATGCACGAGGCGAGGCGCGGCGCAGTAAAGTTATTGTGCCTGATTCGAGTCATGGTACCAATCCAGCAAGTGCTGCGGTGTATGGATACAGAATCGTCGAAGTAAAATCAAATAATCGCGGACGGGTGAATGTGGATGAACTCAAAGCGATTGTTGATGAGGAATGTGCCTGCCTTATGTTAACAAATCCCAACACGCTCGGACTCTTTGAAGATGACATACTCGAGATCGCAGACATAGTGCACCAGAAGGGGGGTCTCCTGTATTATGATGGAGCGAACCTTAACGCATTGATGGGCTTATTCCGACCCGCTGATATGGGCTTTGACATTATTCATCTTAATCTTCATAAAACGTTTTCAACCCCTCATGGCGGCGGCGGGCCGGGGGCTGGACCACTAGGAGTCACGAACACATTGGTCGATTATTTGCCGATACCACTTGTTGAAAAGGTAAAAGATCGATATGTATTAAATAGCTCATTGCCGAAGACAATTGGAAAGGTTAAAACATTTTATGGTAATGTGGGCGTACTTATTAAGGCATATTGTTATATTCGTTCATTAGGGATTGACGGATTACGTCGTGCAACCGAAGATGCCATTATAAACGCCAATTATATTAAAAGTAAGATAAAGGATTCTTATTCTATTCCCTATGAAGGGTATTGTATGCATGAGTTTGTGGCATCGGCACAAAATTTTAAGAACTATAATGTACATGCTGGTGACATTGGCAAACGACTTCTCGATTATGGTTTTCATGCGCCAACAGTGTCCTTTCCATTGATTGTTCCAGAAGCGCTTATGATTGAACCGACTGAAACAGAAACGAAGGAAACGCTGGATGCTTTTGTTGAAGCATTAAAAAAAATTGCGGATGAAAGCAGGCAAAATCCTGATATCGTAAAAAATGCACCACACCTGCTTGAGCGAGGGCGGTGCGATGAAGTGCATGCCGCTCGTTTCCCTAATGTGTGCTGGAAATGAGTAGTTTGTAGTTTGATGGTAGTAATTTGAGATAAAACATTGATAGTGAAGATAGGAAAGGAACAATGTGGGCAAGTTTGATTTTGAGAAGTTGGATGTGTATCAAAAAGCATTGGATTTCATAGATAAAATTTTTGATTTATTCGAAAAATTACCTTATCGAATACAAACATCAATCGGAAACAATTTATTGCGAGCTGCTGTGTCTATTGCAAACAATATTGCCGAAGGGAGTGGTAGAAGAGGCAGAAAAGAAAAGAGACACCACTTCGAAATCTCGCAAGGGTCAGCATTTGAATGTATCCCTATGCTAACAATCTTGTGTAATAAAAACAAGATGCCAAAAGAGACGTATGAATCGCTGTATAATGATTGCTATGTTATTTCTAAAATGTTAAGCGGACTCATAACGCACTTTTCAAAATAACGAACTACAACCTACTAACTACAAACTACATTAAGAAGGTATCTTCGATGAATTTGTCTGCATTACCTTGGCGCATCATTTGTGACGGGTTTCACAATGCGAGCCGGAATATGGCTTTTGATGAAGTACTTTTTCGTCGGGCCCTTCACGGACATCAACAGCAACCGGTATTACGACTCTATGGTTTTCATCCTCAGGCAGTGACGGTGGGGGCATGCCAGAAGATGAAGCAAACCCATCCCCTTATTGATTATTCTCACGCGTCCTCAAATGTTACTCGTCGCATTACTGGTGGTGGTGTTGTTTTTCATGATAATAATTTAACGTATTCAATTGTTGCTCATAAAAAAGCTCACAAAACTTTTTTGTCTTTAAAAGAATCGTATCGTATAATTCATTCCGTTATTCAAGAAGCCTTACATACAAAAGGATTAGCCACTGATTTTTTTGATAGCAATGAATCAATTTTTATGGGAACAAGGGATTGTTTTACAACGCCGGTAAAGAATGATTTGATGATCGAGGGAAAGAAAATAGCTGGCGGGGCACAGAAGAGATCACACGACTTTCTCCTCCATCAGGGATCTATTTCTCTCGAGCCATTGTTGCCGAAAGATGAAAACTATTATGCAGTTTTTGAGAATATGTGTGAAATTTTTATCCAATCTTTTTATAGTGTTCTTGGCGTTACCGGACAGCGACACTCCTTTACACAAGAAGAGATTGAAGAAGCGTCAGTACTTGAACATGAAAAATATATTCGTGAGGAATGGATTTTAAAAAATTAAAGTATGTGTTACGTAATAAGTGCCTGCCTGATTGGTAATGATTGTAAGTATAATGGTAGCAATAATATACATCATTTGGTAAAAGGTATTTTTGATAAAGGTGACTCACTTGCCGTATGTCCGGAACTTCTTGCGGGAATGGGGGTTCCAAGGCCAAGGACAGAAATTCAGGAAGGGGACGGGGCTGAAGTTATATGTGGTAAAGGTCGCGTAATGAGCGAGGAAGGCAGTGATGTAACAGAGCAGTTTATACGCGGCGCACAAGCTGCATATGAAATGGCCTACCAGAGGGGGATTACAAGAGCCATCTTGAAAGCCCGAAGCCCGTCATGTGGCTTTGGGGCGATTTATGATGGTAGTTTTTCCGGGAAACTCAAAAATGGCAATGGTGTATTAGCACAGTTTCTCGTAGATCATGGATTTGAAGTTAAAACTGAGGAAGAGGTTGAACCTGGTTGACAATTGACAGTAAACGGTAGTAGAAAAAGTAATGTAGGGGCGCAGTGCCTGCGCCCAAAATAACGGAGTGAACAGTGGTGATGCACAGTGAGATGGCTGACGGTGCCCTTGACATTTTACGTATGAAAGTACGGATAAAATGTCAAGGATAAATTCGCAGACGGCCTTCGGCCTACAATATACGTCACCTATGTTCCGTAAATTGACTGCTCATTTATGAACAAAGAAATTCAAGATTTTCTTTCCAAAGTAGAAAAAGTTGTACAAATACATCCCGAGTATAAAATGGAGGCGTATCATTTTGTTATGGGCGCCCTGCATTATACGGTGAATAGGTTGGAAAAACATCGTCATGTGAGCGGACAAGAACTGTGTTTCGGGATACGGGATTATGCGCTTGATCAATTTGGTCATTTGGTACAAACAGTATTTGAACACTGGGGAATTCGAGAAACATATGATTTTGGAAAGATTGTGTATAATTTGATCGAATCATCCCTTATGAGTAGAACAGAAGAAGATTCAATCGATGATTTTAAGAATGTCTATATCTTTGATGAAGCATTTAAAGAAAAAATTGAGTATGATATATGAAAGATAAAATATTGGATGGGTTAAATAGTTCGCAGAGTAAGGTGGTTACGTATGGAGAAGGACCGCTTCTCGTTCTTGCCGGTGCCGGAAGCGGAAAGACACGCGTGTTGACCCATCGCATAGCCTATCTTATTGCCCAAGGAATACCGTCATTTAATTTTCTTGCGGTTACCTTTACCAATAAAGCAGCACAGGAAATGAAAGACCGTATTAAACGATTGGTGCGTAGTGATGTGTGGGTAAGCACGTTCCATGCGAGTTGCCTCAGGATCCTGCGCTCTGAGTGCGAAAAGGCTGGCTTGCAGAAATATTTTTCGGTGTATGATGAAAATGATCAATTAGCACTTATAAGGGAATGTCTAAATGAATTAAAACTCGATCATAAACAATTTGTACCGAAGATGATTCGAGAGCGTATTAATCGTGCAAAGGATGAGTTAATAACAGCTGAAAGTTATCAACAGGAGACACGGTCCTATCAGGATGAGGTTGTGGCGCGCGTCTATGATGTATATGAAAAAAAGCTGAAACAATATAATGGTATCGATTTCGGAGGACTTATTAGTACATGCATCGAACTATTCGAAAAAAATCCCTCCGTCCTTTCGGACTATCAACGCCGGTTTCACTATATATTAATCGATGAGTATCAAGATACCAACCATGCACAGTATCGATGGATAAAACTCCTTGCTGCCCATCATAAAAATTTAATGGTGGTTGGCGACCCCGATCAAGCTATTTATGGATGGCGCGGCGCTGATGTTAGCAATATTTTATCGTTTGAAAAAGATTATTCAAACGTTGCAGTAATAAAACTTGACAAGAATTATCGTTCCACCGAAAACATTCTCAATGCATCGAATGCACTTATTCTGCACAACCTGTCACGAAAAGAAAAGGCGCTGTGGACTGATAAGGCAGAAGGAGAACCGCTTCTTTTATGTGAGACCCGTGACGAACGTGAAGAAGCGCGGGCATTAGCCGAGAACATTGTTCATTACCGACAAGAGGGGACGCGTTTGGATGCTATGGTCGTTTTTTATCGTATTCATGCGCAATCACGAGTTTTGGAAGAGTATCTGAGGCGGTATAATATTCCCTATCGTATTATCGGGGGCGTTCGGTTTTATGATCGGAAAGAAATTAAAGATATAATGGCATTCCTGAAAGTGATCGCCTGTCCCGAGGATGAGGTGAGTTTAAAACGAATTATTAATGTTCCCGTACGTGGTATCGGTATCAAAGCACTGCACATACTCGGTACCTATCAAAAAACCCATACGCTGTCTTTGTATGCTACCTTAGCGCATGCCGAGAGCATTCAAGGGCTCAGCAATCGAGCACGTACGAGCATTCAAAAATTATATACATGGCTGGAAGAATTACGGGCGAAGAAAGATAGCTGCCTGCCCAGTAAAGTCGTACAAACCATTCTGCACGAGACAGGATATGCGCACATAATCGAAAGAGAGCAAACCATTGAAGCCCGGGCGCGAGTGGAAAATATAAAAGAGTTTATCGGTGCAATGACTGAGTTTGAGGACCACGCGCGGCAGCAGGGAGAGCGAGCTTTGCTCGGAGATTTTTTGGATATGATTTCACTTGAGACCAGTGTCGATCAGTTGGAACAAGGTACAGATATTCTTAATCTTATGACCATTCACTGTGCAAAAGGGCTGGAGTTTGATGTTGTCTTTATGGTTGGTATGGAGGAGGATATTTTCCCGCATAGTAATGTATTGAACAGTCACGACCGTGACCTTGAAGAAGAACGGCGTCTCTGTTATGTTGGTCTTACCCGAGCCCGTGAGCAGATCATATTGAGTTATGCCCGTAGTAGACGACTGTATGGTATGCGTATGTACAATATGCCGTCACGATTTTTAAGTGAAATACCGCGTGAATATATATCATATGTAAGTGATGAATGGGATTATGACGGCGAGGAAGTAGATAAAAAAGAAGAATTAGAATACGATTATCGGTGGTAGCAGAAATGAACCAGTTGATTGATATTATGAAAACATTGCGGGGCCCGAACGGTTGTCCGTGGGACCGGAAGCAAACCTTTGAAACGCTCATGTCATGTCTTTTAGAAGAGGTGCATGAAATGATCGATTCGGTCTTAGAGAAAGACTCTGACAAAATTCGAGAGGAATTAGGCGATACCGTGTGTATCATTGCTATGTTAATTTCCATTGGCGAAGAAAAAAAACTTTTTACCAAAAAAACTGTCATGCAGGGTGCGATCAAGAAAATGGTGCACCGGCATCCTCATGTTTTTGGCAGCGAAAGAGCACGCACGTCAGGCACCGCGCATGCATTGTGGCATACGGCAAAGAATAAAGAAAAAGGAGTGAGTAAACGAATTTCGATTTTAGATGATTTAAGTTCATCATTTCCCGCATTGCACCGATCCGATAAAATTGGACGACGGGTTGCCCGCGTTGGTTTTGACTGGCCTGATATGAAAGGGGTTTTTAATAAGGTTGATGAGGAACTTGCGGAGATAAAAAAAGAGGTCTGGCGCAGGAGGAGGAATAATGCAAAAATTCAGGAAGAGTTAGGGGATCTTCTGTTTTCTGTTGTTACTATTGGCAGGAAGTTACATCTTAATTCTGAGATCGCACTACGAAAAACAAATAATAAATTTATCAAACGGTTCCAGCTGGTTGAGCGGCAGCTTAAAAAAGAAGGAAAAAAAATAGGTGAAGTCCCGCTGAAGGAGTTGGATGCAATATGGGAAGAAGTGAAAAAAAGAGGTAAGAGGTAGGGGATAAAAAGCCTTACGATGGATTACGTACCCCTGAGCCCTTACCCCTTTATCCCTTAATAAATGGAGGAACACAATGGAAAAGGTCGTTAAGGAATTATTAGTTCACATTGGTGAAGATCCCACAAGAGAAGGATTGCTGCGAACGCCTGAGCGGGTTGCAAAGTCCCTCAAGTATCTTACAAAGGGATATCATCAAGACCCCAAAGAAATTTTGCGTGATGCGGTTTTTGAAGAAAAATATGATGAAATGGTGATCGTAAAAAATATTGAAATATTTAGTATGTGTGAACACCATATGCTTCCCTTTTATGGTAAATGCCACGTTGCCTATATCCCGAAGGGGAGAATAATCGGCCTTTCGAAGATCCCAAGGATTGTGGAAGTCTTTGCGCGACGACTCCAAGTACAAGAACGATTGACCGGTCAGATTGCAGAGACCTTAATGGATGCCCTCAAGCCTTCGGGGGTCGCGTGTGTGATCGAAGCAATACATTTATGTATGGTTATGCGCGGTGTTGAAAAACAAAATTCAATTGCAATTACGAGTTCTATGCTCGGCAATTTTCGTACTGATGCTAAATCTCGATCAGAATTTTTGAATTTGATCGGTCATTAAAAGAAAGAACACAATTATGGGAGCCATTACACGGCCAAACAAAGTGCTCTTAATAATGGGGCTTCTGTATACTGATGAAAAAATAGCGCAGAAAACCGAGGAGATAGTACAAAAAAAATTTGGGCCCCTCCTCAGTACGAATCTGTTGTATTCTTTTCATCATACCGATTACTACACCGATGAATTGGGCAACGACATTAAACGCAAATATTGTTCTTTTAAAAAAATGATCAAGCCGGAGACGTTGGCCGCCATTAAAGTAATAACCAACGCGATTGAGAAAAAGTTTTCCCGGAAAGGAAAACGGCGAGTCAATATCGATCCCGGATATGTCGACCTTTCAAAATTGGTGTTAGCAAGCACCAAAGATTTCTCACATCGTATTTATCTCGGGAAGGGAATTTTTGCTGAGATTACCCTACTCTTTAAGAAAGGGAGTTACACTCTGTTGCCATGGACCTATCCGGATTATAGAGAAGAGGAAACGATCCGTTATTTTAATACGGTGCGCAATACCTATCATACAATGATAAAAAAAAGTAGAAATAAAGGAAAAAAATGACTGATACCAAAGCAAAAGAATATTCGAAAATTCGCATCAGATTAACCATCATGAACCTTGTTGTATCCCTTGTCCTCTTATCGATAATTGCTTTTTCTCCCCTCACGTTTGTCTTTCGCAATTGGGCGCACCGTCTTTCTGACAATAGTTTCATCATAGTATTCTTTTACTTTTTGTTATTTTACCTCTTTTCCTTAATAATCGATTTTCCTTTAGATATCTATTCCTCGTTTTTTCTTGAGCATAAATATAAGCTATCGAATCAAAACTTTATGGCATGGATCATTGATAACGGGAAGAAGCGTCTCCTGACGATCGTACTTGGCCTTATTATGATCGAAGGGCTCTACGCCATTATGAGAATGAGCCCTGCATGGTGGTGGGTATGGTGTTGGGCGGCATTTATTCTTTTCTCTCTTATTTTGAGTAAGATCATTCCGGTCTTCATTGTGCCGCTTTTTTATAAATATGACGAGATTAAAGATCAAGAATTAAAAGAGAAAATCCTCAACTGTGTAAAAAATACGAAACTCAAGATTAGTAATATCTTTTCGCTTAATTTAAGCAAGACAACCAAAAAAGCAAACGCCGCTTTTATGGGATTGGGAAATACGAAGCGAGTTGTATTGAGTGATACGCTTATTTCTCATTTTACGCCGCAGGAAATCGAGGTTGTGGTTGCTCATGAAGTGGGGCATTTTACTCTTAAACACATCTGGAAACATATTTCATTTGCCACCGTTGTCTATATTATCGCGTTTTATTGTGCGTACGTGTGGTTATCGTATATCGTGAAAGTGTTCGCATTTAATGGCGCAGCGGACGTTGCGACATTTCCTTTTATATGTTTACTGTTTGCTCTTTTTGGTGTTGTTATTATGCCACTACAAAATGCATATTCACGTGCGATGGAACGTGAAGCGGATGCGTTTGCCCTTCGCACGGGAGGACGAGGGGATGCGTTTGTCTCAACGATGAAGAAATTAGGGGAGATCAATTTGTCTGACCCTTCTCCTCATGCGCTTATTGAGTGTATATTTTACTCGCATCCTTCTATTGCGAAGCGTATTGCATGGGCACAGTCACAGGATAGTAAAGAAAAAGAGAGCGCCTCTTTATGAGAATCGTATTCATACTCCTCGCACTATGGTTTGGTTTTGTGCACGGTATCATTGCACATGCTCAAACAATCACGACAGAGCAAGAAGAAATGTACCATGTGAGCGAATCGACTGATAGTGTTACGTTAAAACAAAGAGGTGTGCGTTTATTAGAGCAAGGACTCTATCAGGAAGCTATAGAGATATATCAAAGACTCAGGCAACTTGATAGTAGTGATACAACCTACACAAAAAAACTGGTGATTGCCTATCATGCCTATGCACTAGAGGAAATGAGGGCTTTGAATTATCTCGAAGCCCTTTTTTACCTGAAAGAAGCATATGCGCTTGCTGAGGATACGGCAATCATCGGCAAGAGTATGAGTGCAGCGTACTATAAATTTGCTGAGCAACAATTTAATGCGGGGAAGGTGGATGAGGCGTGCACAAGTTATAGAAAAGCAATCGAATTTGATCCTATGAATGTTGCGTATCTTGGCCGGTTAGGTTTTGTATTGTATGAGAGTGGTGTCAAGTTTTATAATGAAAAAAAATACGAACAGGCAGAACGTTGTTTAAAAGACGCGTTATTGTATCGTTCTGATAATACCTATATTTATGAAGTCTTAGGTGAGATTGCCTATTTCAGACAGGATTTAGAAAAGGCTAAAGTTTTTTGGCAAAAGGCTCTCCAGGGCAAAGGTATCAAGGAAGAACATATTCCGGAGATTGAAAACAAAATAAAGAAACTCGAAACGGAAATGGGACATGAAAAAGATTTAGCTTCGTATGAGGCTGCTCAATTTATTATTCGCTACGATAAAAAAGGTGTTGCCCAAAGTGGTTATCAATTACGTGAAATCCTGCGGCGTGCCTATCGTGTCATTGGCCGTGATTTAAATTATTTTTCAAAAACGAAAACGCCCGTGATTATTTATAATCATGATATCTTTATGGAACAAACTGCTAACACAGGAGAGGGTGATGCGGAGGGGGTGGGCGGGCATGGTAGTATCCGTGCTATGTATGATGGAAAAATTCGACTTCCTGCAATAGATACAAAAACGAATCTCAAAACATTTGAGAGTCTTGTGCGACATGAGTATACACACGCGCTGATATATGAGATTGCCGGTGATAAGTGCCCGCTCTGGTTGAATGAAGGGCTTGCTCAGTATGAAGAGAATAAAATCGTTAAGATTGATACGAGTATAGTTACCGATGCGGTCCGCAACAATGAACAAATCCTTTTTGACAGTATTTTCTCATCGCCAACAATGCCTGCGGGTACGAATACGTCATTGTTTTATAAACAATCATTTACCATGGTTCAATATTTACTTAAGCGATATCAGATGTATAAAATTAAAAAATTTTTAGAGGATCTTAAGAAAGGAAAAAATTTTAAACAAGCATTCTACGATCAGCTCCGATTGAAACCCGAGCAGTTCGATAAAAAATGGGTGAGATTTATACGAGAGGGAAAGGCATGACCGTAACGTTACGTATGATTGATATTTCCCAGATCGATTTTGATAAGGATGACTTTTGTCATCGCTCTCGATTACATGATGAAGGATTATGTAACTCTATTCAGCGTCAGGGTATTATCGTGCCCCCGTTGTTTATAAAAAATGGTGATCGTTTTATTCTTCTATCGGGATTTAAACGAATGTATTGTCTGCGTCGTCTCAAAAAGCGCGAGGTGTCGGGACTGGTTATTTCCCGCGAGGATAAAAACCCTCAGGAACTGTTTCTCCTGGCTCTTGAAAGTAATAGAAATTCACTCCTCTCTGATTTTGATAAAGGGATTGCGTTGGAAAAGGGGCGAAAAATATTTTCCTTCAATGATACCCTTTTGCGATCTCAGGTAGCACCACTGCTTGGACTGCCCCCTTCTTTAAAAGTTGTAGAAGAATATATGCGTATACACAGCTTGATACATCCGTTAAAGGTGCTGATCGAAGAAGAACACATCAGTTTTAAAGGCGCCTGTGTGTTAGCTCACTGTAGCCGCGAGGAACAAACACTTCTCTATAAGCAGGTATTGCCTCGGTGTTTCTTCTCGGCCAGTGAACTAAAGATAGTGTGTGATGTATTGAACAATATTTTAAAACGGGATTCTCTATCTTTGACGACATTGTTAAAAAGACACACAATACAAAAAATTTTGCGGCAAAAAAACAGTTCGCCTCGGCAGCGGGGAGCCCTTCTTATCCAGTATCTGAAAGAGGTCCAGGGGCCCTCTTGTACGGCAATGAGGAAAAATTTTACACGAATGAAAAAACGCCTTAAGTTTACAAAAAATATTCAATTGAAAGAACCGGTAAATTTTGAAGAAGATTTTTCTACTCTTGCTATACAATTTTCTTCCGAAAATGAGTTACACGCTGCGCTCACGTGTATTCACAATAACAGCAAAACATTAAAAACAGCGTTTGATGTTGATAAAAAGCTTACATTCTTATAGAGTATTATCATTATGAACCAGAGCCGAACAGTTAAAAAATATATTGTTTTTTTAGGATTAACTTTTTTTCTTTTCCCGCTGTCTTTACAGGCAAGCAGTGTCAAGGTGTTGACCTCCTTCGATAAGAGAACAGTGAGTGTCGATGATAAAATCACTATGAGCATTAAGGTCGTCGGCGTTGGAGCCGCTAACTTGCAACGTCCTCGCTTGCCGCAATTCGAAGACTTCCTTACACACTATGAAGGGCGGTCGAGTAATTTTTCTTTTGTGGAGGGAAATAGTGTACGTACGGTTACGTTTAAGTACGTTCTTATCCCACAGAAAGTAGGAGACTTTACCATAAGTCCTTTTGACGTGAGTGTAGAAGGTGCGACATATCGTACAGCACCGATTGCGATAAAAGTAATTTCTCTTCAGCACACACAGCCGATAGGTACAACGACTGCTCAAACCGCAGCAGTTTCTTCTCAACATACCCAACCTTCTCCTGTCTCCTCCCCGTTGCCGACGGTGCCTCAACACAAAAAAACGCTGCCCAAAGGAAATGACGAAAACTTATTTGTACAGATTGTGCCTGATAAGGCAGAAGTGTATCCGTATGAACAGCTTACGATCACCTATATAATGTATACACGGCGTAATTTACGCTATGAAGGATTTGAAAAAGAGCCTGAAACACTCGGATTTTGGGTGGAAGATCTTACTGATAAAGAAAAGTTAGTACGCGAAGAGGTGTCTCTTGAAGGACGCAACTATATGAAGGCAGAGGTCCGCAAGCTTGCCCTCTTTCCGACGCGCTCCGGAGAATTTACCATTAAGCCAACGGTGGTGAAATGTTCGGTTCAAATAACCGATAAAAAAGATGAGAAAATAGACGACTTTTTTAAAGATAATTTTTTTGGTAATGTTATGACACGTCGAGAAGAACGACTTCTCGAAACGCCGTCACTCGATATTACGGTGCTCCCTTTTCCTAAAGAAAATAAACCACTCGGTTTTAAGGGAATGAGCGGCGATTATAGAATGAACGTCGCCCTTGATAAAAAAAGATCGAAACAGAATGATCCCGTTACTATGACCATAACCATCGAAGGTGCGGGGAATATTGAGACAATTGAGCGTCCGTTGATCGGCGAAGCAAAAGATTTTACGGTCTATGACGGCACCTCATCGACACACATTATCAAAGAAGGCGGGATTGTGCAGGGGAAGAAAACTTTTGAAGTTATGTTTCTGCCAAAGAAGGCCGGCATGTTGAATATTCCACCGGTAACTTTCGATTTTTTTAACCTTAAGTATAAAAAATACATGAGCTTAAAAAATGGTCCTTTTCAACTAACGGTTGTGCCGGGTGATGAGAGTGATAAAGAAAATAACCTTTCATCACTCCACGTTCCTGAAGAGTTGAAAGAAGAAATACAGGTCGAGGCACGAGATGTACACTATATAAAGGAAAATTTTTACCAACGGATACGGATGTGGCGCGCAGCGAAAATAGCCCTTATGAGTGTCGATATCTTTCTTGCTGTTTTATTAGGAATATTTTTTATTGTAAAGCGCAGACAAGAGGCTGCTGATAAAGATGTTGTTGGCAGGCGCAGACGGCTTGCGATTTACAATGCGCGGCGGAGAATAAAAGAACTCAAAAGATTAGAACAGGCACAGGATAGAAAGTTTTTTGAAGAATCAGCGCGTATCTTTGACGGCTATATTGCAGACAAAGGTAACCTTTCACCACACGGATTGACCTGGGAGCGTATCGAACAGGAGCTCAAGAGAATCAATTATAATGAAGAGTTACTAAAAGAAGCGGCAGCTTTTTATGAAACGTGCAATGTCGCGCGTTTTGCGTCAGCGTCTCTGTCAAAAGATACATACAAAAAAACGGAAACTCTTTTGAAGAAAATTATCGATAGTATTGAAAGGAAGATGCAATGATACGTATGCGTGTCTATACCGGTAGTTTTATCGCCGTGCTGTGTATAATCGTGAATAGCTATTGTGCCTATGCACAATCGGCCGCTGAGGTGTTCAAAGAAGCAAACAGTCTCTACAATGAAGAAAAGTATGAAGCAGCACGCAGACAGTATGAGCAGTGTGCGGAGGATGGGAAGATAACCAGCGCCGAAATTTTCTATAATATCGGTAATTGTTACTTTCGGGAAAAGGATTTAGGCAGAGCACTGCTTAATTATAAACGGGCATTCAATCTTCATCCGCGTGATAAAGCAATACGCGCCAACATATCATTCGTGCGAAGTTTAGTGCAGTATAAAGTCAATGATAACCGGAATTGGTATATGCGCACTGCTGAGAGATTTTTATCGTACGTAACCATTAATGAGTTAGAGGTAGGTGTATTACTCTTCTTATTCTTCTTCTTAATGATTTCTTTACGGAGGCTCTTTGCGCACAAAAAGAAAGGGTTACAAAGGTTATCCTTTTGGTGTATGTTTTTTTTCATCGCCTCGCTCGGTGCTCTTTGTACAAAAGCGTATCCATTATTATTTGCACAGGAAGCGGTTATTATAGCTGATGAGGCGCCGGTACGTTCCGGTCCCTTGTCTGCGGATGCGGTAGCATTCCGCTTATCACCGGGCATCGAAGTGCTCATTACCGCAGGAAAAGACAGTTGGCATAAAATTGAATTAGTGAGCGGTGAAGAAGGCTGGATCGAGGCTGAGAATATTGAGTGTGTAACGGTTACGTAACGGTATGTACAGAACTCAAAGCATACATTTTTCGTGATGAGTTTTTAAAATGATAAAAATTCTTATTATTGATGATGAAAAGGAGATACGTGAGGGGCTTAAAGAATATGTGACCGATGAGTATGATTGCTGGGTTGATCTAGCGAGCAACGGTGACGGTGGTCTGCGGTTGTGTCAGAAGAAGCAATATGACATTATATTTACTGATTATTTGTTCTTGAGCAAGGAGGATGGATTTACTTTTCTCAGTAAAATCAAGCAAATGGAGGAGCAAAGCATTACCGTGCTCATATCAGGGTATATTTTCACTCACGAAGATGCGAAAGGAAGGAGCGTCGGGGGAGATTTTGATGAGTTTCTTGCCAAACCATTTTCAAATGACGCAGTCGGAAAAATCATTGATAAATATTTTCCGGGAAATAAAAAATAACACACATAATAGAACGAGAGGTCGAGAAGGCTTTCATGGTCTTCAGACGTGCATAAAAAAGACAGGATGCTGCGCCGAGGTATGTGAAGGTGAACATAAGTACGGTACAGCATCCTGTGGTCTTAAGAAAAATTGCTAGCCTAGTACGTCTATTTCTTTAATCCTACCAGTACTCAAAGAACAAATAAGCGTGTCGAGTTCGTCATCACTTTTAACTACTATTTGCTGACATTGTGGACAGACATAATACGTAGCGAGTGACTTTGTTAGTCGTTCAAGTGATTTTTTTTGTTCAATGTCGTAGATGCCGTATATTTTATTTATTTTATTGAAAACGAGATAATCAATTTCGTTATGACATCGTGGACATTTCATGTACGTCACCTCCCTCCAAAGTATGTTTTCATGTAAAAGATAACAGGTGTCGGCTCCGCGTGCAAGCACGGAAGTTTTTATAAGCCTTTTAGAAACAATAGGTTATGTAAAAATACGATACAACGTTTTAACCATAAGTGTC
Organism: Candidatus Omnitrophota bacterium; assembly: GCA_018823795.1. Taxonomy (GTDB): domain Bacteria; phylum Omnitrophota; class Omnitrophia; order JAHJGZ01; family JAHJGZ01; genus JAHJGZ01. The sequence continues at coordinate 3,478 of JAHJGZ010000168.1, read as the reverse complement.
CGCTTTTGTTACACAAAACAAGGGGTGCGGAGTGAAACTGTATCTGAAGCGGCCAGGTATGTGGAGTGATTTGACATAGAAAAGGACAGCAAACTTTTTTATAAAAAGATCCATTATTAATGAGCACGTTGCTTATGGAGCCCTTAGGGTGACATAAGTAACTGTGCGAATTAATCCCCCCGAAAGTCGCAAAAATAGTGTAAAGGATTTTGCGACATCTTTTGAGGGGGGAACAATGAAACGAAGCTGTTGTGCCCCGCAAAGCGTAGCTGGCGGGGATAAGTAACTGTGCGAATTAATCCCTTACACCTCCCTCAGAACAAAAAATTATAGTAACAATAAGCCGTTTGCTTTCCCTGTAATTGAAAAATAGCAATACATTAATTGAAATGTTATAATCTTTCTATTATGTGGTATGTGTATATCGTGCGATGTTCGGATAAGACACTCTATACGGGGATGAGCAATAATGTATCCCGTAGAGTTACCAATCATAATAATGGTAAAGGGGCAAAATATACACGGAGTCGCTGTCCCGTGGTGTTGGTGTATCAAAAAAACTGTAGGACGCGAGCCGCAGCTATGAAAATGGAGCGTTTCATTAAAAAACTGCCTCCTGCCAAAAAGCGCAAGTTAGCAGGTACACACCTTCGGCTTCCGTGTGGTATAATAATAAAAAAAGGCAGTAAAAAGAAGAAACAGAACCTAAAGGAACCAAAGAAAGGGAAAAAATGAGAAGAATAATTATCGTAAGTCTTATTGCAATTGTGTTAGCAGGATGTGCATGCCCTATGAAATGGTGTCCAATTTCGAAAAGTAAGAAGGGGAGTGACACATCTCAGTGTGCTTCAGCTAAAACAAAATAATTACACATATACTTTACCTGCCAGTTGGCAGGCAGGCGCGCAAATATGACGTTCGTGCCCCGACTCAAAAGCTGTCGCAAAATTTATTACAGCAATTTTGCAACTTTCGTCGGGATACGTGAAGACATACTTTACAGAACGAAGTGATGTAAAATATGTGTCTGAACATATACTTTTCCAGCCAGCTGGAAAAGTATTAATTCACACAGTAACTTACGTCGCGAAATACGCTCCGTAAGTTACGTGTTCATTAAGGAGGTGGTAGTATGACATTGGGACCGTTAAAAGTATTTGCCGGTATTCTTATCATTTTTGCGGTGATAAAAACAGTGGTGGTTTTACGGAATCCTCAGGCGTGGTTTAATTTTGCAAAAAAGCTGTATAGACGGCCGCCGGTAACACAAGCCGCAGCACTCGTATTGGCAGCGATTGTTCTGTGTTTTCTTATGAATGCCGGTATGACCATGATACATATTCTTGCCGTCATGGTATTTATTATGTTGCTGATGCTTGTCGGTATGGCACCGTATGGTGAGCAGCTCATAAACTGGGTGCAGGGGCAGGATATAAAAAAGATGATGAAGGGGATGTGGCTGTATATGGCGGTTTGGATCGTATTACTTCTGTGGGGGATCAAGGAAATTATTTTAGGATAACTGAACATGTATTTTGCCAGCCAGCTGGCAGGCGCGCAGAACTAAAACACGCGTACTTTTTTAAAGGCAACCCCTTTAAAAAAGTATTAATTCGTCCCTTCCTATATTAAATTAAATAATAGAAAGGGACTCATTAAAGGGGTCTTATGTTAAAAACTGCTGTTGTTAAGTGTAAACAATGCCAGAATGAATGGGTTATCGATGAATTATTCATGCGGGAGTTTGAAAAACGGGTCACCTTACAGTGTCCCAAATGCAAGGAAACGTACAAAGATGTCATGGTTCATACGATGCTGGTGGGGGATTATGCAGAAAAGAAAGAAACGGATCTTTCCCCGAAAAAAAATATTGCCGCAGCAAAAAATATTGTCAGCGTGTTAAAAGAGGTAGGGGAACCGTTGATCGCAATCACAAAAAAATTGTACCACGAAGGCGGAATGTGGTCTCCGTTAATCCTTGCTTTTGTACTCTTCTTAATTTTTTGGGGTATCTTAATAGTATTGCCCATAATATCATGGTGGCTGAGTGGTTTACTGTTGCTACTGGTCAGTGCGATCGGGATACTGAGCTTTTTAGCAGGTAAAAAGACACATGACGAGAGAGAATAAGGTAAAAACGTGAATCGTGATATTGAACGAAATCTAGGGGATCAGCCTATCCGCCATATTATGGCACAGCATAGTTTGAAGCCGCATGATCTTATAGTAAACGCCACCGAACAGATGACACACAAAATGGTTTCGCGTGCGATCAAGGGCAGGCGGTTGACCGCCAATGTACAACACAAAGTTCTTCATGCATTAAACAAGGCTGCGGGGAAGAACTACGTGATGAGCGACCTCTTTAACTATTAATACGCGTGACCGTAACGGAAAGTCGTTTAGAAGATTATTTTGATAAAATAAAACATCATAACCAGCGAAGCGGTGAGCTTTAGAATGATTGCCAGCAGGCTCATCAGAAAGGAACCAATTCCTGACTTTAAAGCCTGACCCCCTTTTTTCCCGCCAATATATTCTCCGATGATTGCTCCTCCCATAGTTCCGATAATGAGTCCAAAAGGTGGGAACAGGATGAGTCCGATGATCATTCCGATAAGTGCCCCTACAATGCCGTACTTCGTCGCGCCATAAAGTTTTGCTCCCATCAACGGCAAAATATTATCGAGTAATGATATGCCGACTGCCAAGAGTCCCATCGTAATTAAAAAAAGTGTGCTGAATGGATGAGGCGTCACCGTGAACTGTAAGAGAATGAGTGCGGCAAAATTTAATACCGGCCCGGGGAGTATGGGAATGATGCAACCGATGATACCAACAATATTAAGTATGAAGCCGAGAACTATTAGAACGATACTCATAACGTGCTATATGATACATGCAGACATGATGTATGTAAAGTATACATTCGAACCCCATATCGATTTATCCGTGCTATATTCTTCCTTCCTACGTTCAGCTCTGCACTCCTGCTACGCTTCTCTGCCACTTTGCTACTCATCCATCCTGGATTCATTACGCAAAGTGATGCCGGAAGAAAGAACATAGCACGGATCTTTATATTAATGCCGCTTACATGAGCGCATGATTTATGGAGGCAAAAAGCCGACATAAATCATATGCGCAAATGTATCCTTGCCATGAACAAAACCGACAAGGGCAAATGACTATATGGGGTTCTCTTATAGCCATTCAAGAGAGAGAAGAAAGGATCAGTCCCGTACATGACGACATACTTTACAGAACGAAGTGATTTAAAGTATAAGTCGGAATGTATCCTCGCCGCTTCGCTTTGCGAAGCAAAGCGGGCGGGGACAAAAAAAGACTATTCGGGCTTCTTCTTATAGCATTCCACCCTTCAATGACGACATCAGTTATGGAACATAGTGACATAACTGATGTGCAACCGAAACATGGGTAACATTTTAAACCGGAGACATAGGTTACACTTTTTGTT
>JAHJGZ010000167.1 GCA_018823795.1 Candidatus Omnitrophota bacterium | reverse complement strand
TTTTAATATTAATTTTTCGCAATCGGAAAAAGTTTCGATTGATACTATTGATAATTATTGTTCAGAAAACAATATTCAACAGATCGATTTGCTGAAAATTGATGTGGAGGGGCATGAGCTTGATGTTTTGACCGGGGCAGAGAAAATGTTTAAGAGTTGTTCCATTAGGATTGTAAGTTTTGAATTTGGAGGATGTAATATTGATACGCGGACATTCATGAAAGATTTTTTTGATTTCTTCACGAAAAAGAATATGAAGATCTACAGAATTACACCTTCCGGTTTTTTGTGTCCGTTACCCGCGTATAATGAACTTAACGAACAATTTAGAACAACAAATTTTATTGCGACAAATTTTAAATTTGATTAGGATCCATCTCATAAATAGAGGACGTTACAAGAACGCATGAAAAACTTCTTAAAATGCAGGAGGTTAGACGTGGATTAAAAAAAACGAACAAGGGAACCTCAGAAAAGACCTAGTTTCAGCAATGCCTCAGCGGTTCGATGGATGTGGCCAGGCGTGGAAAGACATAAGAAGTGTTTTTGATGGAATTTTATGGATTTTGCGAATCGGGGCTCTGGGGAAGGATATGCCACAGGTCTTGGCTGAAGATTTTAGAGACTAAGGCAAAATAGATTTAAGCGAAAGTTTTATCGATGGTACTTTTTATTGGCAAAAAAAAGGTTTCGATGTTAGGTGAACAAAGCGAGGCAAAGGTGCGAAGCTCATGGCAGTGAGACTGTTCTAGCCTTCCTGGCGCCATGCACGTGACCAGCGCTTTGTCGCATGGCTCCATAATTTTCGCAGAGTAAACGTTCGCTACGAGTATTGTTCTTTAGATTACTTGGCTTTTGTGCAACTTAGATGCAGTACAATTTTACTCAAACAATATTAATTAGATGGCTTCTAGTCAGAAAGTAGGCACGCTTAGAAATTTATATGAGCAGTTGGAAATATACAATGAAGGTTGAAAAGTAAAAATCGCAATGAGGGCTTTCGGTGAAAAGTAGTTTATATGAGGGGAGGGTATAACAATGAAGAAGGCATTAATTACAGGTATTACCGGCCAGGATGGCTCGTATCTTACGGAATTCCTCTTATCAAAAGGTTATGAGGTTCACGGAATTATTAGACGTGCCAGCACGTTTAATACACATCGAATTGATCACTTATACGAAGATCCGCATAAAAAGAATGTCAGGCTATTTCTTCATTATGGAGATTTGGCAGATCCTGGGTTATTGATGGACATTATGGTCAACGTGAAACCGGAGGAAATATATCATCTGGGGGCACAGTCGCATGTGCGTGTGTCTTTTGATATGCCGGAATTCACCGGCGATATAACCGGTCTGGGGACAACGAGGATATTGGAAGCGATAAGAAGAAGCGGAACGAAGACGAAATTTTATCAGGCATCTTCCTCAGAAATGTTCGGAGCAGCTCTTCCTCCGCAGAATGAACAAACGCAGTTTTATCCACGAAGTCCATATGGTGTGGCTAAGGTATATGCATATTGGATGGTAGTTAATTACAGAGAATCATATGATATGTTTGCGTGTAATGGTATTCTTTTTAACCATGAAAGCCCACGCAGGGGGGAGATATTCCTTACAAGGAAAACAACAAGAGCTATTGCAAATATCATTGCCGGAAAGCAAAAAATACTTTATTTGGGGAACCTTGAAGCAAAGAGGGACTGGGGGTATGCTCCGGAATATGTTGAGATGATGTGGCTCATGTTACAGCAGGATTCCCCTGACGATTATGTGGTTGGCACAGGAGAAAGTCATACGATACGTGAATTTGTGGAAAAAGCTTTTAGCTATGCAGGTATTGAGGTAGAGTGGAAAGGTGATGGGTTAGATGAGATAGGTATTGTTGGGAATCTTGGAGCGTGGGCACGTGGTAGTACTCATAATTTAAAAGAGGGCGATACTATAATTAAAACTGATCCGAAGTATTTTCGGCCTACAGAAGTCGATTTTTTGAAAGCGGATACAAGAAAAGCCAAAAATAAACTTTCTTGGCAGGTAAGAATCACTTTTGACGAGCTGATAAAAATAATGGTTGATTATGACATGAAACTTACGGGGCTTGAAAGTTCCGGGGAGGGGATGCGTATATCCGACCAAAAAGGGTTTAAGTATACAAAACATGATTTTTCCCTTCAACAGGCGATATGCAAGTAAAGTAATCCAGTGGTTTGGGTATAAAGAAAATCGGTGGTTGATAAAATAAGAGCAGAAAAGGTAAAAGGTATGAAAAATAAAAACGCTAAGATATATATAGCCGGCCATAAAGGGCTTGTTGGCTCTGCTCTGGCAAGGAAGCTCGAGGGTGATGGTTATTCAAATCTGGTATTCAGGGATTCCAATCAGTTGGATCTTCGTAGGCAAACGGATGTTGAGAAGTTTTTTGAAGAAGAAAAACCGGAATATGTATTTTTAGCGGCTGCTAAGGCCGGAGGCATTTTCGCGAATTACAATTATAAGGCGGAGTTTATATACGACAACGTTATGATAGCTACTAATGTCATACATAGTGCGTATAAAGCGGGCGTCAAAAAGCTTATTAATCTGGGGTCTTCTTGTATATATCCCAGACTTGCTCCACAACCGTTAAAAGAAGAATATCTTTTAACGGCTAAACTGGAATCCACGAATGAACCGTATGCGGTTGCAAAAATTACCGCGATAAAACTTTGCAGGTATTATTGTGAACAATATAAAACTAATTTTATTTCAGTAATGCCGGCAAATCTGTATGGCCCAGGAGATAAGTTCGATTTGGAAAAGGCACATGTTCTTCCCGCTTTAATGCGCAAATTTCATTTGGCAAAACTTTTGTTTGAAGGAAAATATGACAAAGTCTGTGAAGATTTGAAAGAATATGGCAATATGCCGATGTTAGGGGAAGAACAAGCATCAAACCTTACAGGAAGACAAATTATAGATCATTTGGCAAAATTTGGAATTACTAAAGATTCTGTAATTCTTTGGGGTACAGGCGATTCGAGTCGAGAACTCCTTTATGTGGACGATTTAGCAGACGCGTGCATATTTCTCATGAAACAATATGATGTTAACGAATTGGGAGAACTAATTAATATTGGTACGGGCGTTGATTTGAAAATTAAAGAAATAGCAGATCTCATAAAAGATCTTGTTGGGTTTAACGGAGAAATTTGTTATGACAATTCGAAACCGGACGGGACTCCTAGAAAACTTTTAGAAGTGTCAAAACTGAATTCTCTTGGATGGCGAGCTAAAACAAATTTGGAAAAAGGTATGATTGAAACATATAACTATTATGTTCGAAGAAAAGGGGCCAGTTAAAAACTGCAAGGAGGATAAAAATGATTTTAGTGACTGGTGCTACCGGTTTTTTGGGTAAGCGGGTTTGTGGAAAGTTGAAGTCTGAAGGAAAAGAGTTTGTGCAAACTTCATTGAGTTTGGGGGCGGATCTCAGGGAAAAGAAACAGGTTATGGATCTTTTTGAAAAAGTTACGCCGGAGTATGTCTTGAATTGTGCTACATTTATAGGAGGCATACAATTTGGTTGTAAATATCCAGTAGAGATTTTTCAGAATAATTTAATGATGACACTGAATTTGTTAGATGCCGCAAAAAAGTTTAAAGTAAAACGTATG
>JAHJGZ010000166.1 GCA_018823795.1 Candidatus Omnitrophota bacterium | reverse complement strand
CCAGAACATATTAGCGTTAAAATTACAAGTAAAAGTGCGATCTTTTTCATGTGCACCTCCTTAAATATACATATAAGATATCATACTATCCTTAAAACGCAACGGTAAAAATGTTTTTATGCACCAGTTGCGAATTTCGTCCTGCGTAAGGCGATAGGGACGTGTCCCCGCCTGATTCGCTTGTGTAACTTTGAGTGGGGCGGTCCGAGTTTATACACCTGCCTATTATGTTACCAAACAAAACTGGCGTATTTGCATATTATGTTTGGTAACACATCTTGACTTACGTTACCAAACAAGATATACTTATTTATAATATTTGTTTGGTAACAGGAGGGCTGCTGATGGGGGCTATAAAGGATGTTTTAAAAGAAGAACTCGCGAATGCTATTCGAATAAAAAAGGATTATCAACGGTTGCTCGGTGTGTATAAAGGCGGCAGCTTTATTAGAAAAGAGATCAGAGGACATCGCTATTATTATCTTGCTTTTCGTGATAGGAATGGCGTGCGCTTTGTCTATAAAGGAAAAGTACTTTCAAAAGAAAACCGCGATGAACTTAAAAAATCATGTCGACTCAGAAAAAAATATAAAGAATTGATAAAAAAGCTTGACAGACGCATACGCTATTTACGGAAAGTGGTCAATGGAAAAGAAGATGTATAAGATTGCGGCCACCGTATTGAAACGGTTAGATCGGACAGGGGTATTGCAGTCGGTTGTTCTTATAGGAAGCTGGTCGCTTTATTTTTATCGTTATTATTTTAATTCGAGCAATTATTCCGGTTATATACGTACGTATGATATGGATTTTTTAGTGCCTATTCCGGTAAAAATGAAAGGGACGGTTAACATACTGGAACTTATTGAAGATTTAGGTTTTGTTACTCAGTTTGTAGGACGACATGGCTATGTGCGGCTTGCACATCCGGATTTGATAATCGAGTTTCTCGCTCCAGAAAGGGGGCGAGGACGTACGAAGCCGTATGAAATACCTCAATTGCATGTTAATGCGCAAACGATCCGCTACTTAGATTTTCTTCTCGAACATGTTATAACGATACAGGCAGAGGGTATACGCCTTCAGGTCCCCCATCCTGCCGCATATGCACTCCATAAATTTATTATCTTTAAACGAAGACGGAACAGTGATAAAGGGGAACGGGACTTAGAAGGTGCCTTACGCGTGTACAGGGAACTGGTGCGGGGACATAAACAAAAAGATATGCAAAGAATATTTAATTCAATGCATGCACGATGGCAGAAAACGGTGATCCGTAATTTGCGTGCTGCCGGTGAGGATGAAATAATAGAACTCTTAGCGTAACGATGTAAAGTATATGTCTGAACTTATCCGGCTCCGCTGGATACATGAAGAGAAGCAGGCAGGGGAACATGACGACGGCTAAACGTAAAAGAAAACACATTTCAAAAATAAATCTCGCAACCAGTACGGACATCCCCACCGATTTTGATTTCAATGAAGAATTTAAAGCCGCTTTTTCCCTGATGGAAAATACCAATGAGCATATCTTTATTACCGGAAAAGCCGGGACCGGTAAGTCGACCTTGCTGCAGTATTTCAGGCTCCATACAGAAAAAAAGATAGTGGTCTTAGCGCCGACCGGCGTTGCAGCGATCAAGGTCCACGGCCAAACGATACATTCATTTTTTCATCTGCCGCCCCGTTTTATAAAAAAAGAGCATGTAAAGCGAAGAAGGAGTTCTGGGGACACAATACTTAATTATCAATAATTGACAAAAGCTGGAAGGAGTTCTGGGGACACAATACTTAATTATCAATAATTGACAAAAGCTGTACTTTCATATAAAGTAGCATTAATCCCACCAAAGCACCATTTCATTCAATAAAATAACGCATGGAGTATGTCTATGGCACGAATAGCACGAATACTTGCCTCTGGTATGCCACATCATATAATACAACGTGGAAACCGTCGGCAAATAGTTTTTTTTACAGATAACGATAAACAAGCATACCTTGATTTGCTTGTTGAGTTTTCGCAAAAATATCTATTTGATGTAGTAGCATACTGCTTAATGGACAACCATCTCCATTTAGTAATTGTGCCGTCTGATACTGAAAAACTCGCGCGGGGTATAGGAGAAGTGCATCGTCGATACACACGACTAATCAACTTCCGCGAAAAATGGCGTGGGTATTTATGGCAGGGGAGATTTAAGTCATACGTAATGGATGAATCATATTTATATAGAGTAATTCGCTATATAGAGAGAAATCCGGTAAAAGCAGGAATTGTTAAAAATGCAGAGGATTATCGATGGTCAAGTGCTTGTGCTCACGTTACGGGAAATAAAGATAGCGTATTATGTAATATAAATTATGTTGATTTTTCTCAATGGAAAGAATATCTTAAAGATACAGAGGATGAGAAGAATACAAAATTTTTCTATTATCATGAAAACACAGGACGACCGATGGGACATGAGAGTTTTGTTGAAAAGCTTGAAGGATTAACAGGCCGCAAAATACATAAAACAAGACCAGGGCCAAAACCTATGTCGAATTAAGTATTGTGTCCCCAGAATTATGCAGAATTACCCTGCTACCCCCAATTGACAACTACCCCCGTTCGTAGTATAATACACCTACAATTTGGAGAGTCCTGAGTTTGATAGGGGTCACCTGGACGGTAATAAAGTAAAACCTTCGCAATTTTGCGGAGGTTTTTGTATTTTATGGATAAAATAATTCTTCAAAATGTGCACGATGCACATGCTTCTTTGAAGGGTATTTTATGAGGTACTATAGGGACAAAATAATCCCGCGTAAAACACGATGTTTCGCTTTTAGCGGGGTATTTTAAAGGGAGGGTGTAATGCAAAAAAGTGTATTTTTGTTGGTTAGCATATTTATTCTTATGTCTTCTAATCTGCATGCCGGACAAATTACTTTGAATGAGGTTCAGACGTTTTTAAACGATACTGATCAAGTCTTGCATGAGGAATCTGGGGAATATGTTGACGGTATTGATTTGTATAAACTATGGGGGCTGACAGGCATTACTCCTCAACAGCTGCACGAAGACAGCGATGAATATTTATTTAACTTTAAAGTGGGAAAAGATGATGCATGTATACTGTATACTCCAAAGACAGAATTATTTTCCAACGATAATATGAAAATCCTGCGTCTTACGGAAAACGTGCAATGTGACTATCAATTCTTTTTCTTTGTAAAAGATCCGAATTCGGAAGAGTGGTTGTATTGTGATCACCTTGATGTGTATTATGAAAAATACAATAAACCGAAAATTACTTTTCTGAACGACTCATTATTTTATCTCACACAAGAATCTGCTTCAGGTACAGGCGTGTACTACTGTGAAACCGCATTTTATTTATTCCGAAATAATCACATTGAGCATCTATTGGATATTCCCACCGAGGGATGGGTGCACGGATGGGGGATGGCATTCAGCCGTGACTTCAAATCGACTGGTACATACACACCTGAACAGTTAACTGTAGAGTATACGATAGATATTTCCGCCAATACTTTCTATACACTCAAACGGAAAGACCTTCCTGAGGAGTTTCCGCTCTTTACAGCAAAAAGGACGGTAGTCTTTAAGCGGGATGACGGTAATTTTATTCTCGATGAAGCTAATTCACATCTGAACAGAAAGGATTTGACTGATTTGTTCATGGGGGGAGCAAAGGAATACTACAGTATGTTTCAGAAGGAGTTTGACGGGTTGGAACAGAAAAATGCTATGCTGCAGAACTGGCACACAGTGTTTATTAATGAAATACTTGAGGAGGGGATATAGTGAAATCAATTATTGTGTGTATGTTGATTATGTTTATAGTAAGCCCACTGTTTGCTTCGGATATCGAGGACACCATCGATGCTCTGATGTTTGCAGAGTGTCAATTAGGGGCTGTAACGACAGAGATGTATATGGCTTTAAGGTGGTGTCCGGAGGATAAAGAGTTGATACAAGGTATGTCGGAGTCATGTATCGATGATTTGCGTGAACTAGAGATATTCATACAGAAGGAGTGTCCTGCAGCTGAATTAACGGAAGTAAAAAGTTTCTTTTTTGCACTTATTGAGAAGCTAACTACCGTATATGATGGGATAGAAGAAAAGAAGATCGAGAACGTTAAGACATCTTTCGATGAATTTCACACTATGCATGATGAACTAAGGAAAAAAT
>JAHJGZ010000165.1 GCA_018823795.1 Candidatus Omnitrophota bacterium | reverse complement strand
TGCTGTTATTTATTGAATGAATATATACAAAGTATGATTGTATTTAAGCGGCTGCCAATTTTTTATCCTAATCTTGATTTAGAATTAAACTCTGATAATTCAAAAGCATATTTTGAAGATTGGATACAGAAAGCTCATTTTGTTCTTATGCGTTCAGATAATGGTTCTGACTTTCCAAATATTTCTCAATGTTTGATTGGTGAGTCGGTAGATAAAATAGATGTCTGTATCAAACTTTTCAAAAAGAAATATATATCTCAATTCGAATTGGTTAAGAAAATATTTATAAGCGATGAACACGAGAAAACTGCATTATTAATATATAAAAAAATAAATGGATCGCAGGCGCATTTAAATTAAGGTAAGATAACGGATCTTTAATATTCGTTGGAGAATACAAATGTTTGATATTTGTTTAGTCTATGTTCAGCCATGTGCACAAGGGAGATTGGGTACACATGTTTTTGATGTGGTATTGCCTCCATTAGGATTAGCGTACTTGGCAGCTGTTCTTGAACGACAAGGCTATACCGTTACAATTATAGATGCATTTGCTGAAAAATTATCTCAACAAGAACTTTTAGAGCGGCTAAGAGATAAGTATCGTATTGTTGGTTTTTACTGTGATACGTTAAATTATAATACAATCCTTGATATTGCGAACAGACTAAAAAGAACACATGCTCGACCTCATATTATTATTGGCGGTCCCCATGCAACTGCTTTACCGGGTGAAAGTATTTCAGAGCATCCGCAGATAGATTGTGCAGTATTTGGCGAAGGAGAGATAACGATAGTTCCATTAGTTAAAAGATTGCTTGAGGAGAAAAGTCTAAAAGATATTCAGGGTGTAGCATATAAAGAAAATGGGCGCATTGTTGTCAATCAGCCGCGCCCCTTAATAGAAGATTTAGATTCAATACCAATGCCTGCGTGGCATCTTTTACCGATAAAAAAATACCGCTCACTCATTGAAGCAAAAGGGAAGCGTATTATGCATATAATGGGTTCAAGAGGATGTTTTAACGATTGTAACTATTGTTTTAATGCAAAGATGTGGCATAAAAAAATACGCTTACATTCTGCTGAGCGGATTATGCAAGAGGTTGATTATTTGCGGTCTCAGTATGCGATTCAGTTCATTCAATTTTATGATGACAATTTTACATTAGACAAAAAACGATTAATAATCCTAACAGAACAATTTGTACAGAGTAAAGTTGCTTGGTCATGCTCTACTCGGATTGACTTATTAAATGAGGAAATTATACAACACTTGAAGAGAGGCCATGTTGATCATGTCTGTATTGGAATTGAAACAGTCAATGATAGATTGCTAAAAATTATTAATAAAAATATAACTTCAGATGAAATCAAAAAAACCATAGAGCTTTGTAATAAATATAAAGTGAAGGTGTTAGGCATGTTTATTATAGGCATTCCTCAGGAAACAGAGAAAGAGGCATTAGAAACAATCTCTTTTGCATGTAACAGCAATATATTTTTTGCAGTGTTTTCATGTCTGACTATTTTCCCGGGCACTAATTTTTTTCAAATATATAAAAATTCTTCATATCTCAGTAAAGATTATTCTCAATACGATCTATCTAAAAATTTTTCATTTATTGAAAAGAATAGATCGAAAGCTGAATTGGAAAGGATTTTAAAGAAAGCCTATTTGAAATTTTATACAAGACCAGCGGCGGTTTATTCCCTCGCTATGTTAATGCTAAGGAATCCTCCGCAATTATTAAAAGCAATAATTGCTTTGTTGCAAGTATTTTTTACATTAACGTATGATTTGATTTGCTCAAAAGAAATATCTTCTAAAAAGAACTGTAAAAAATAAAAAAACTTCTAATGTGGCTAACGACTATTTTAAAACTTTATAGCTTTATTTAAAGGGGAAATTACGATGGTATCAATTATTATTCCCACGCATAATAGTAGCAATAGTATCATTGCGTTGTTGCTGTGCATTCAAAAAACTGCTCTTAAGGAATATGAAGTGGTTATAGTTGATGATGCTTCTACTGATTCAACAGTTGAAGTGTGTAAAACAATTGGGGTACATCAGATCATTCAGTTTGAGCAACAGCAGGGACCGGCGCGTGCGCGGAATGTCGGGGCGTCGAATGCGCAAGGGGAAATATTAATCTTTATTGATTCAGATGTTACCTGGTCAAAAGATAGTGACCTTATTTTAAAGATATATGAAATCTTTCAAAATAATACAGAGATAGATTGTATTGCAACTATTAGTGATGTACATCCTACAATAGGAAATTCAATTGCATACAATAATTCAATATATCACCAATATTATATCCATAAATTATTCAATGGAAAGAATAGTGTTTGTCAGAGAATGATGTTTTTTTCAAGTCGATTGGGAGGAATACGAAAAAATAAGTTTAAAGACTCTGGAGGATTTCATGAATCATTAAAAACAGTCATGGGTGAAGATGGAGAATTTTGGAATCGCTGTTATTACTTAAATTACAAGGTGTATCTAGACAGAACGTTAGTTCACTCTCATGCGTATCCAACCAGATTTTGGCGATTTATTAAAAGTTATTTTCTTGCAACAATGGTACACTACTTCATTAGTAAAAAAATGGATACCACGCCTGATGTGACTATTTCAAATGTCGAAAAACTGAGGAGATTGTATGTGTGTTCAATGTTGCTGTGGCCAGCACTGTTCTTTTTTATGCCCTTTATTTATTTTTTAATCTTTCTTCTAATTGGAATAACGATGTTCATTTTATTATTTGGTACAATAAATAATCTGATTTGGAAATATGTTCCAAAACGATATGTAATTCAATGGTATCTTGTCTATATCGCTATTACTCCTTTTATTGTCGGGGGATATGTATATGGCATCTATTTATATGCTCGTGGTGTACCATTATTGAAGGGGAAACCGTCAACGCTTTCTTTTTTTACTAAAAGTTCCTAATCAATGAAAAAGCGCATTTTTTATGCTGGTATGTTTGTAAGACGAATAGCACAGTCACTACTATCTCCAAACCGTCTTTCACATATAGTCCTTTTTCTTACTCACCGATGCAATGCTCATTGTTCCTTTTGTTTCAATACATTGCTTCAACGTCATTCTTCTCAAGCGGTCGATGAAGAACTTTCTTTGGAAGAGTATGTGAAGATCGCCCAAAACAATAAGCCATTGTTTCAGGTTATTTTTGGAGGAGGAGAGCCCTTTTTGAGGGAAGATATCGTAGAAATTGCAAAATCTTTTTATCGATATTCTTCTGCACGACTTTTTTCAATTCCTACTAATGGTTCATTAGCACAGGATATTTTACACGGTATTGGTATCATGGTACAAGAATGTCCAAAAGCTGTTTTTAATATAGAGATTGCTATTGATGCGGTTGGAAAAAAACATGATGAATTAAGACAGGTCCCCGGCCTGTTTAAAAAAGTGATAACACTTTGCCATGATATTATACGCATACAAAAGTGTTATCAAAATCTCAACTTGGTATTTAACACGACAGTTTCTGAATATAATATAGATACAATAATACAACTTCGAGATTTTTTGCGTGAAGAGTTTGGCTCTTCCCTTAAGTTTCATAATGTGATGTATGATTGTAGAGCTTCTGCTAAACTTTTTTCAAACCCAGAGATGGTGGAGAAAGTGGTGACACTTAAAAAGAGATTTCGGGAAAAGAATAGCGAGAAATTTCAAATACGAAAAAACCTAATAACACGGTACTATAGCGAATTTATAAACAATTTGTTAATTAACCAGCGCTTGAAGAAAGGGATGTTGTATAAATGTAATGCAGGTAAGAAGATAGGTGTCGTGTTGCCAAATGGGGAGATAAGTCCCTGTGAGCCTTTTATTTTTGAATCCTGCTATAATAATAATGTTTTTCCACGATATAATTTACGGGATTATCATTATGATTACAAAGCAATAACCAGGGGGCAGGGGTTTCAAAAGATACTTCAGTTTATTGATAATGAAAAATGCTATCCTTGCGGCTGGTCATGTGCGGCTATTACCAGTATGCTCTATTCTCCGCAGAATTGGAAAAGACTCTTCACGAATAAAGACATGAGGAAAATATTTTTAAAAAGTTGAAGCTTAAAAGAATATTCTTAAGTAGAGATATATCAGTTTTTTTATACCTCAGAACAATTACATTTTTAAATGATAAAATTACAACTATAAGCACAACCTGTATTAAATGACCGCATTGTAAGATATTATGAAAATCTATAATACAAAGTTTTCGATGTTTAAACGGTATTTGATTATTCATTGTATAGTTATTTTTTTTATTATTTTATTGCAGCTTGTACAGTTTAAATTTCCAATCATTACAACTCCTCCATTTTATCCGGAAGGTGGCAGTCGATTGCAATTATTCGCTCAACAGTGGGACGTCGTCAATCCTGTTCACTTTCCCTGTGATATTCAAAAAGGGAAAGTAAAACTTATATATTTTGGAGAGATCGTATTAAAAAATATTGCTGACTGGGAGCTAAAAGAATATAGCATTAAGGTAGATTGTATTCTGAGCGAATCGCTTAATATCAATTTATTCAGTGCTCATAATGAAGGCTATACATTTCGTCTTGATCGCTTATATGAAGAGAAACGTGGATTGTATAAACGGACTTTTGATTCAGGTTTTGAAGAAGTTGAAACCATAAAGCAAAAGAGCAATAATTATTTGATTAATGATACTCATGTTACAGTAACAATTCGTTCATATAATAATGAGCTAAAGATATATATCAATAATGAGCTTTATGAAACGGTTGAACATATATACTTGCCTTTGCAATCATTAAGTTTTAAAAATGCAGGACATCAAATTGCAATACTCGATGCTATTCGAATAACATCCATCCAAAAGAAAATGGCGCGTAGTACTAGTAGTGATGACTATGAGGAAATAGATGTATTTATAGATGACTTTTCATATGGATTAGATATTAAAAAGTATATCAATCTAAGCTATTTCTGGCTATTTGGATATATGCTTCTAATGCTCGTTGTCGTCATTTGTGATTTTCTTTTAATAAAAATATTTTGGAAAAAAGATATGTGCTTTTTTATACTATTTCTTAGTTTTTCTGTACTGCTCATTTTGCTGACATGTTTTCTTCAGTATAACCTCAATCTTCAAATATTTTCACAAATCCTTGCTTGCTCGACAATTATTATTTGTCGCATAGTATTTATGATACATTGCTTATTGGTCTCTACGGATGAATTTCCATTGCGTCAACGTGGGTATGGTCTTCTATTATGTGTTCCACTTATTTTATCGATAACACTATATAAACTTCCAATCAGGAATGAAATTGTCGAACTTTGTTTAAATATTTCTTTAATGCGCGCTCTATGTATTTTTTTTGCTTTTTGGACCGGTTATATCATACTTATCTTTTATGTTACACCGGATATATCTAAAAGAAAAGTTATTGTATATCATACTATTATATATTTACCAATAACCTTTGTATTAGGTGCATCATATTTACCGATTCAAAACATAAACGTATTATGGAAGCCTTTAATCATCTATTCTCTGGTGCTGACTGTGTTGGGAAAAATTTGTTTTATTATAAAATTTGTAAAGGGAAAGTGGCAGGGTGGTCTGATAGTCAGCTTATTTTTTTTAGGACTAATTTTAACAGAATGGTCTGTGCGAGTATCTCCGTTAGAAAATAATTTGAATTGGAACTTTGCTCTTCGAGTTGATTGTCAGCTTTGGGATATTGGTCGCTATACGAATCTATTAAAAAATCATGACGGCAAACAATCGGAAGAATTTAATAATGGCGTATTCTCTGTACATAAAGAAAGCAATGCGGTACGAGTTGTGTGTTTAGGGACTTCCTCGACACAAGGATCATGTGGGATAGCGGTCAAGGATGTTTATCCAAACAGGCTTGAGCAACAGTTTAGAAAAAGCAGCAATAAAAAATGCGAGGTAATAAATGCTGGTATAGGAGGATATACATCATATCGATTACTTATATATTGTCGAGATATTATTTTACAATATAGACCGGATATTATTACGCTGTATGTTGGAGGAAATGATATGCAGATGACGGGTTTTATTACAGATAAACAGTTTTATGCCTACGTAAAAAAATTAATAGAAAAATATCCAATTGTTACGAACAATAAAAAGTTAGTCACATTTTTATCTATCTCACCATATTTTGCAAATACTATTACTTATGAAATAGCGAATATTCTTTTTGAAAGTAGATTGTTTTTTTCTCTATATAATCAAATCGGATCATTTAAAAAGTTGTACTTCAATCCACACACACAATTCGTACCACCTTCTCTATTTCGAGAGGTGTTGCAAGAATTTGTAAACATTACTGTTCAAAACGATATTAAATTAGTTCTTATGCCTGAAGCTGAAAGTACATTTACTAATCAATTTAAAGAGTATATTGACATTATGGAACAGGTGGCATCTAAGAATAATATACTAGTGATTGATGTGCGGCCAGAATTATTTAAACATCGACACGAAGAAATCTTTTATGATCGTGTCCATCCAACCCCATTAGGATATGAGGTAATGACTGATAAGATGTATCAATCTTTAATCGACGCTTATCCAGAGCTTTTCAACAATAATTTCGAATAAGTATGATAGCGTATATAACATATTGCAATAAATGAAAAAAGAGGAAAAGGCATGAGAAAAAGATTTTTAAAATCGTTTAATCTATTTTACAGATTAATGTGGAGTGGATTTTTAATAATGCTTATTGTCTTAGGAATCACTGCGTGTCGTAGCCAGAAAGTGCATGATATTCAAAAAGTGAAGATTGTACGAGAAGTTCAAACTATCACATGGTGGGGGGTAATGTCTTTTGAAATAAATATAAACAATATTATTTTACATATTGATCCTTGCTTCCTTATCCATAGGAGAGGCGACTATGTGCTCTGTTCACATCGATTTACTGATCATTCAGGCATCGGAACAAAGGGGCGTATATTGACAGTATCACCCAATTTAAAAATTATTATTGAACCTGAAAATTGTCCTACGACAGACAAGCTCATGCCCTACACAAAACATTTTTCTAAAGGTGATATTTTTGAGGATGAATATTTCTGGATAAAAGGATTTTGTGGTTTTCAAGAAAGCGAAGATGGCATAACATATTTAGTTTATGATAAGCAGATGGGATTATGGTTTTTTCACGGTGGTGATGCTGCAACTCATCGGGCGTATGAAGACACGCAAGCAGCCTTTAGGGAAGTAGCTCCTGAAAAAATAGATTATTATTTTTGTCCATTAGGAAAGATTTCCATCGAGAATATAAAACAAATCGTGTTAGAATTTAAACCACGGTATCTTATCCCTGGTCATTATCCCTACTATGTAATGGATTTTAGTGAGAGTGGGACAACCGTAGACTTGTTTGAGTCATCTCCCTATGCGCGGCCTGAATATAGCAGCGATTATTTTATTAAAACAATGGAGAGGTGGATTAAAAAAAATCGGCTTGATACTAAAGTGTTAGTCTTAAAACCTGGTGCAGAGCATATAATTATAAGAGATGAATAATATATGGCGATGTCTTTCTTGTCCGTAACGTGAGGAATACAAAGAGGCATAAGCATAATATCATAAAATGCGGTATAAGTATAAACATCAACGATAATAAGAATCGAAAGAATAAAGTCAAATTTTATAGCGCTATTTTATTTTTATGTTGTGTCATTGCTTTTATCAAAGTTGAAATAGCCTTATGTATTATCGGTTCTTTATGAAGATATGCCTAGGTACCACTATTAATATTGTACAATTATATGTAGCTGATGGGGCATCGAACCAAATATGTTGGAAATTAACTAATATTTTTTGGTAGAAAGATATTACAGTAGGTATTTTTTATAGTCTTTATTGTAGATAAAAAGATCAAACCATATTAAAAAGTTGAGAATGCACCATAAAGACCTTCCGTTGTCTCTTTTTTTTGCTATATGTTCTTGCCAGAGATTATTGACCATCGAATAACTGAGAATATTTGTTTTTTCAATTGATTTCTTTGTGAAATATTTTTTAGCAAGAGGCTGGAATTCATTCATGAACCATATAGCGTGAGGCATTTCAAGTCCCATATTTTGCCTGTTGTATATTGCTTTTGGCAGGTAATCTTTCATTGCTTGTTTCTGGATATATCTTCCTTTGGTACCCTTGACTTTCATATTAGGCGGAATGGTACTTGCATATTCGACAACATAACGATCGACATAAGGAAAACGTGCTTCAATAGAATGTGCCATCATCGTACGATCATTTTTTACCATTAAGTCTCCGATAAAGTAATATTTAAGATCGATTAATGCTAATTTGTTTAGATTGTCATCGAAATTTAAACTATTGAATAATTCTGTAAATAAGGAATCAGTCCTTTTAAAGTCAGAACAGCGTGGCATCAATTCCTTTTTCTCTTTTTCGCTTAATACATGTCGCCAGAAAAAATGTGCTTCTGGCGTATTTTTTTCAACGCCAGAGGTGAACCGCTTTGCTAGAAAATCGAGGCTCAGTTTTTTGTATGACGTTGGCATTCCATGTACTATTGATCTCATTATTTTTCGTAAGAAAGGAGTTGTATGTTTTAGATACAATTCACGGACTTTGTATGCCCGATGTGTTTCATAAGCATTAAAAACTTCATCTCCGCCTTCACCTGAAAGAAGAACCGAAACTTCTTTTTTTGCTTCCTGAGCTAGAAGAAATGAGGGAACCGCTGCTCCATCCCCACTTGGTTCATCCATATAGGCCATATGTCGGATAAGATTATCCATAACATCTTGGGCATTGACTACTATTTCATGGTGTATTGGTTTTGCAAAATCTACCATAATCCTTTGATAATAGGATTCATCAAAACTCGTTTCACCCATTTTAATAGAGTAGGTATGAATGTCTTTACTCAGACCAAGTTCTTTAACTAATGCGAGAATTGTACTTGTATCAAATCCTCCGGATAGGGTTAATCCTAATGGAGCGTCCGAAATTAAATTTCTACGAACAGAATCTAAAAGTATATCATGTAATTTATGAGCAACGTCGCGTTCACAAAGAGAATAATCAGGAGAATAGTCAATCGTATAATATTTTCTCTCTGTAAAAGTCCCCTTTTTTAAATCAACTTCGATTAAATGACTACCGTCTAATTCTTGTATGTCTTCAAAAGGTGTCATTGTACCTGGTATATAGGCAAGAGAAAGAAAATGATAGATTGCTTCGTAGTTTATCTTATTGTTAAAACAGGAAAGATCGAGGAATGCTTTAATTTCGGATGCAAAATAAAGCTTACTGTTTTTGATCATGTAAAATAAGGGACGTATTCCGTAGAAATCTCTGACAATATATGCTTTTCCAATATTTGTATCATATAAACAAAAAGCGAACATGCCAGACAGGTGTGAAAGAAAATCTATGCCGAGTTCTTCATAGAGATGGATAACAACCTCTGTGTCAGATGTAGATCGAAAAATATGTTTTTTATCAAGCTGAAATTGCTGCCTTAATTCTCTAAAATTGGTAACTTCACCATTGTAGCTTATCCATATACTTTGATTTTCGTTAGACATAGGAAGAGATGCATTATCCGATAAATCGATTATTTTTAGACGTGCATTGCCGAGAACACAGCTTTTATCTTTGAATATACCGGAACAATCCGGACCTCGGTGCTTGAGTAGTGCAGTCATTCCTTGTACTTCTTCAATATCCTTATTGTGTATCGAATGACCGAGCGTTAATAATCCTGCAATTCCACACATGTTCTGAACACTTTCATTAAGATTTTTTTGAACATTATGAGAAATATTTTATAATTCCTCAATGTATAGGTAGCACCATAATACAATGGGATTTCCCCATTTGTCCATATGAAAACAAAAAAATGAATTTTGTATGCATGTGAGACTATGGTATACTAATACATTCAAGACAAAGAGGATATTTATTAATTGTTAAACAGGTCGTCGTGTTATGATTCATTCATTTGTTCTATATGAAAAAAACCAATTATCGACAGATATTTCTTTTGATGAGTTAAAAAAGTTATTACACGAGAGGAAACAACTCATCTGGGTTGATTTGGAACAACCGACAGAAGAAGAAGTGGCGATTCTTTCTGATGTGTTCAACTTTCACCCCTTAGCAATCGAAGATTGTACGAATATTAGCTATTATCCTAAGATTGATAACTTTGAAGATTATCTGTTTATGGTTATGCATGCGGTAGACTTTGCCTCGCAGGAAAAAGAGCTTTCTACCTTGGAGCTCAGTCTGTTTCTTAGCGGCAATTATGTTGTGACCTATCATGCTCGTCCTATTCGAAGTGTTATCCAGACAAAGGAACGTTGTCAAAAGAATCCACTGCAAATAATGGGAAAGGGATCAGATTTTTTAGTCTATACTATTTTAGATTCGCTTGCTGACAACTTTATTCCGACATTGAATGCCCTCGACCATCGTATTGATGAAGTTGAAAAGGAAATATTTGTTGATGCACCGGCCGTATTAAATAAAATTATTACCATCAGGAACGATATTATTAATTTACGTAAAGTTATCCGCCCACAACGTAATACCATTAATTTATTAACCAGAGGGAATTTACCGTTTATTCATAAAAATAATTTAATATATTTTCGTGATATTTATGATCAACTATATCGCATATCAGAGCAAAGTGATGGCTATCGTGATATGATTAGCGGTGTTTTAGATACCTATCTATCGTTAACCTCAAATAAAATGAATCAAATTATGAAAACGCTTACTATCGTAATGACGATTATGCTTCCCCTTACTTTAATAACAGGCATTTATGGCATGAATTTTGAGTTTATGCCTGAATTACATACGCCGTGGGGATATTTTGCAGTGCTCGGTGCGATGGTAGCGATTGCCATAGCGCTCATCTTCTATATGAAAAGAAAGAAGTGGTTTTAAATCATGAAAGCTGAATTATTTTCACAGCCTTATTTTTACAATATTCTTTATTCCTTCCTTTCTCTTATCGTTCTTTATGGTATTGCATCATTCATGAGACGCTTAATTAATAAACATGTACAGGACCTAAAGAGACGGCATCGAATAAGGAAGGGGATCTTTTATGGCGCCATTGTGTTACTGTGTCTTACATTCCTCAAGATTTGGACAACGTCACTCCCCTCTTTTATAACAATTTTTAGTTTTATCGGTGCTGGACTGGTGGTTGCTCTTCATGAAGTAGTGCTCTGTTTTGCTGGTTGGTTTTTGATAAATGTAAAGAGACCATATGAGGTAGGAGAGCGCATTGAAGTACAATCGATTAAGGGTGATGTTATTGATATTGGTGTTTTTCATACACTGTTGATTGAAGTGGGGAATTGGGTTCATGCAGATCAAAGTACCGGCCGTATTGTATCGATACCCAATAGTGTAATATTTCGTAATGCGGTGTATAACTATACAAAAGAGTTTCCGTTTATTTGGAGTGAAATCCCGATTTTAGTGACCTTTGAAAGTGATTGGCAGAAGGCACGTGATATTATTCTTGAGGCAGCACAGGAAAATACAGAAGAAATACAGGCGAGCATGAATTCTCTTATTAAAAGTATGTCGTATCGTTATGTTGTTCACTATGACAAACTAACACCGGTTGTATATACAAAAATCGAGGATTACGGTGTCTTATTGACAGTGCGCTATCTTACTGATGCAAAAAAACGGCGGACTTCGGCTGATGCAATTTCTCAAAAAGTTCTTACCGCATTTAAACAGATGCCCAATATAGATTTTGCCTATCCTACCACACGGTTTTATCAAACGTCCGAGGAACGGAGGAAATTTTTTAAATAACAAAAGAATTATATCGATTAGGTTGTATGTGTTACGTCTTGCCATAATCCAGCACTTTTTTTCTCAATTTTTGAAAGGTCCGAAAACTATAATAAAGATAATTACGTGTTGAAACCAGAACGCAATGTATGTGTAGATAAAAAATAACCATAGAATGAATTTGCAATGAAAAAGATTGTTTGTATAATTTTATTGATTTCCATATTTATTTCTTACTTTGCATTCAACCGGAATGGTGCAAATGTAATAGAGGAAATAAACCTATCGTACAATTTTGAAGAGCGGCTTTCAGATTATTTACAGTTTCCAACCCAACATAGGCAATATAAGTCAGAAATTACTGAGAAAAAAATAGTTGAGCAGATGAAAAATGCTATTGAAAAGGCTGATGAGTGGGAAATGGGGACCGTGTCTGATGTCGCTACCGTCGAGTTAAAAAAAATAATTTTACATGAATTAAATATCGGATTTTTATTAAATAATATCGATAAAGAGAAACTTATTGTTATTACTGTCGCAGAAGTGAATCATGATCGCTATTTCGAAAGGGAACTGATATTTAAAGATGTGCATGTTGGAGAATTTCATGTACGATTATTAATTCCAAAACAGCAATCTCGACCTCTTCCTGCTATTGTCGGTCTACATGGACATAATGAATCGAATGTTGATTTTAGAGACAAATATAGGGGAAAGGATTTAGTTCAAGCAGGATTTGTAGTCATTATGCCATCATTTCGAGCAGCACAAGTGGAATGGCCTGAAAATACAGATGATAATAGAATATCCCGCGAATTGTTTTTAAATGGATTTACTTTATTGGGACTGAGGTGTTATGAAGTTTTGTTATTGGTTAAGTATCTTAAATATATGAATGAAGTAGATAATAAGAAGATAGGAATTATCGGTCATTCCATGGGTAGTGTGATTGCCATTCTTGTGAGTAGAATGAGCAGTGATATTAAGGCCATAACACGTGATTGTTTGTGTGAATTTATTAATGTAGTAGGTTTGGAAGTAGCAAGTTTGGGAAAAAATTCGTATATTGACTCACTTCATTGTGAGACAGTACTTTCCTTGTCTCATTATACAACTGCCATAAATGATGAAAAAACGTTGTCTATTCCTGTATTGACAGTACCTTATGGATTTAACAGCAAAAAAGATAGACAAGCTATTGGAGAGTTTTTTTTAAAATTTTTAAAGTTTGATAATCGATTTTACAAGTAAATATTTTTGCAACTAGAGAAATTAATACATTATTATTAGTAGGTAAAAAGATGAAACAGTATATACATAATTGCTCTTCAAATGAAGTAAGAGCATATATTGTAAAGCACGGAGGGGAAAGTTATCATACAACACAACTTTTTGAATGGCTCTATAAGAAAAACGTACGAAGTTGGGATCAGATGACAAATATTCCACAAACATTGCGTGAGCAATTAAAAAAGGACTTTTTTCTCTTTTCCCTTACAATTGAACAAATATATCAAAGTAGGGAGGGAGATTCACTAAAATATCTTTTTTCTACTGCGGATGGTTATCATATCGAAACTGTTTTAATAAAGAGTCAGAGGCGGCGGACATTGTGTCTTTCAACACAAGTAGGATGTAAGTACCGCTGTTCATTTTGTGCGAGTGGTAAGGGAGGATTCATAAGGAATCTTTCAGTTGCTGAGGAGGTTGATCAGTTTTTATTAGTACAAAATCATATTGGTAAAAAAGTTACCAACGTTGTATTTATGGGTATGGGTGAACCATTAGATAATTATGATACTACTATACAGACCATTAAAGTGTTAACGAGAGAATGGGGGATAGCTTTGAGTGAGAGACGTATAACGGTTTCAACGGTTGGCCTTATTCCTGCAATAGACAAGTTTTCGCGCGAGGGATTCTCACAAGTAAAATTATCAGTTTCTCTTCATGCAACATCGAATGAAAAAAGAAAAAAGATTATGCCTATTGCAAAGCGTTATCCTTTGAAAGAATTGATTGCTCTCTTAAAAAAGGTGCGTAAACGATTTAAGCGAACGATTACACTTGAGTATATTCTTATGAAAGGGTTTAATGATGCACCTCGCGATGCCCACGAAATAGCACGTATTGCAAAGGACGTTGGTGCAAAAATAAACCTTATCGGCTATAATGCTATTAAAGGTGATACTTTGCACGTATCCCGCAGACACGATATGGTGTGTTTTCGAAAAAGGCTCGATGGTTTAGGAGCTCAAACAACTATCCGGTATAGTGCTGGTACTGATATTACTGCTGCATGCGGCCAGTTGCGGTTATTAACAATAAAACAAAATAATTTATAAGCATATTTTGATGTATAGTTTAGGTTCTTCGATCCTTTTTGTTTAAATACGTGCTCAAATACCCTCCTGTCAGTGCATCAATGTGTGCGGTTAACTCATCAATTTTTAAGCAAAGATTAAGATATGTTTGTGTATCATGCGGAGGCGCAAGGTATAATTCTAATTGCAATTTTTTTCTTTCAAAATAAAGTTTTGTTACTTCATTGAGTATATCTTCTCGCATTTCGATCGTATATTTATCACGGTAATCAATAGTAGTTTGATCATCGTTCCAAAGTACGTTCGCAAGTTCCCATTCAAGGCTAACTCCCCACGTGAAATCCTTTTCTTGCGGACCGATGATATAGCTGTCTTCCGTTGACGTGCTCCCGCGATCGATATCAACAGAGTCCTGAATGGATTTATCTAAATCAATAGAAAGCGTAGGTATAAAACCACGAAGGCGTGCATTACGATGCCATTGTTTAATTTTAGTATTACTCACATGTGCATACTGTATCGCTTTCTCTTGTATTTCACTAATGGATGGTTCATTCTTAAAATGATTCAATGCGTGTTCCACATTTAAGACGCTAATTTCAATAGGCGTTGTAACGTGTTCAATATCCGGCGGCGTTAACTGCAGGGTGAAAATTCCTCTATCTGTTGCAGCAAAAAGCATTGCTTCATCATGTTGATAAAGAGCTAAATCGTATATGTGTGAAGAATAAAGTCCCTCTCCAAAAAATGTAGCATTTGCAGTTTTTATGTTATAGGTAACGATAGTATCGATTAATGAAATAATTACTGTATCACTATCGAGAGAAGTAACAATACCTGAAATGTCCTTTTTGTATCCTAAATTGTGAGTAATGTCTGTCCATTTCTCACCGAGCGTTGTGCTCAGGTAAAGCTTTTTCCCTCGTGTGATGAGTATAAGCGAATCATTTATAGAAAAAAAATTGATAGTATCATGTACATTTTTATTCAGATTATCATCATCATAGGAAAGAGAGTGTCTCCTATTAATTGTATCAGTAAGACGGTTTATGCTATAAATTCCTCGTTGTGTGGTCACAAAAAGAAGTCCTTTAATATTTGGATGATAGGCTATTGCTACAATCGATTCATTTTGAAGTTGTCCTCGTGCCTTAGTCCAGCTTTTTCCGCGGTTAGCGCTGATAAAAAGCCCTGTGGAAGTGCCAATGGCTAGTTCATGTGGGTTGAATGGATTGATTGCCATTGAAGTTACGCTGTGTTCTTCACTCTGCCCGAATGAGTATATCTTTTGCCATGTTGTACCATTATTATCACTAAGATGAACGGCAGTATTTGTTCCAACATAGAGGACATTGGTTGCTATCGGTTCAGAGAGAATAAAAATGATTTTTGATTCTTCGTTATTGCTGTGAAAAAGTTTTTTCCACATTTGTCCTCCATTATAAGTAACATGAAGATTATATTCAGATGAAGCGAGAAGATGGTGGGAATTGAATTCATTCACCAAAATATGGTGGATGGTATTTTCTCCTAAATATGCCGAGATTTGTTTCCATTGCTGGCCATATGCAGGAGTTGTTAGTATTGTAATACAAACGGTAAAGAGAATGTGCCGCAATTTCATTGTTGTCTCCTCCTTTTTTTACACTAAAGAATAGGTTAAGAAAGGAAATTATAATAGGTATAATATGCGCATTTGTCAATATAAATATGCGATATATGAAAACCTGCATAATCTAAAAAACTCATATCTTATGTAATTATAATAGCTTAAAAGAAATATCACTTTCACAACTATAGCGCTAATTAAGCCATTTCTTATTAATAAGTATGCAAAGATATAAGCTTTACTATTTGTGGCATAGTTACTATTCCCTTTAAAATAATAGTGGTATTTTTAAAACACAACTCACTATTATGTATTGTAAAAGAAGTGAAGAGAATGGCCAGGGCAAAGCGGCTATTGATACACAGTGGTGCTATTAGGAATGTATTTAATACTTGACTTATACTACTAATATGCAATAATAAAACAAGACAAAATTGGTCAGGTTATTTCACAAGAATAAGCAGGAAGGTGATTTACCATGCGAATGACAAAAGCATGTGAATATGGGCTACAAGGAGTTTTGCATTTAGCTATGCAACCAGCGGGTAAAACAACCCTTCTTTCTGAGATTTCCAAGGAAAGAGTGATTCCCTATAGTTTCTTGGGGAAAATATTTCGACACCTTGTAAAAGCAGGTATTGTAAAATCTCTTCGTGGTGTTCATGGTGGGTTTGTTCTTGGACGTTCTCCAAAAAAAATTACCATGAAAGATGTTGTTGAAAGTGTTGAAGGAGATATTGCGTTTAGTAATTGTTCAAGTAATACCAATGGCTGTGAACGTATTGCCTATTGTTCTATGGCAACATCATGGCGCAAGGCACACCAGAGGGCATTAGAGGTGTTGGAGAACGTTACGTTTGAGACATTAGCCCGGGAAGAAAAGAAGAAAGCAATACAGGGAAAGAAATGATAAAGACCACTTTTTTTATTATGAAAGATTTTAAAGCAGTATTCGATCGGGATCCTGCCGCTCGTAGTATACTTGGCTGGCTGGAAGTGTTACTGACGTATTCGGGATTTCATGCTATTGTCTCTCACCGGATATGCCACGTATTGTTTAAAATGAAGATTCCACTCGTTCCACGAATTCTTTCACAGATTACCCGTTTTATTACGGGGGTTGAAATACATCCCGGTGCTACCATCGGTGAAGGATTTTTCATAGATCATGGGATGGGGGTGGTCATTGGTGAAACAACAGAAATTGGCAATAATGTTACTCTCTATCAGGGAGTCACTTTAGGGGGCACCGGCAAAGAAACAGGGAAACGGCATCCGACGTTACAGGATAACGTTGTTGTGGGGGCTGGTGCGAAAATTTTAGGAAATATAACTATTGGAAAGAATGTAAAAGTGGGGGCCGGTTCTGTAGTCGTCAGATCCATACCTGATGGGTGTACCGTTGTAGGTGTGCCGGGTATGATCGTTCGCCAGGAAGGCAAACTACCGTCCGAAATCAATTTAGATCATGGTGACTTACCGAATCCAATCCGTCAACGGCTGATATTGTTACAGAAAGAGATTGAATGTTTATCTGACCATATCAAATGTGATAAAGATTCGTGTGAGGTTCATAAAATGGTTGAAAAAATAACAAAAAATGATAAACAATAGAAAACGAGAAGGGGATTGCTATGGAAAATGAGATACGCAATGTGTTGGAGATGGACGTTAAACCTGCCCTTGCTGCTGATGGGGGGAGTATTGAGTTTGTCAGCCTTGAGGGTGATGGCATTGTGAATGTAAAATTACAAGGGGCCTGTGCTGGATGTCCCGGGGCACAGATGACACTCAAGATGGGGGTTGAGCGGATTTTAAAGGAGAAAGTCCCTGGGGTGAAGCAGGTTAACGCGGTATAAAAATACGATAACGAAATAAAGGATGGGTAATTGTTATGAGTCCATTAAAAAAAGAATACAAGAAAATCGATGCTCTTTTGGAAGTTAATAGGCCTATTCAATTTACTCTGTCAGGTAAAAGTAGAAGTTATGTTTACAAAAGTTTCATTGCTGAGATTGATAGCGGCAGTATTTATGTAATGCCGGTAGTTCGGGGGACGGGGCATGTCCCTCCCCTTCATAATGGTGATGCGATCAATGTCAAGTACTTTGGCCGTGATGCTATGTATGAATTCCTCTCACAAATCACCGGTGAGCGGAAGGACGGAAATGTGATTTTAACGGTTTTGGAAAAACCGCATAAATGCTGGCGTGTACAACGAAGGGAATTTTTTCGTCTTCCCTGTGTTGTTGACGCACATTTTCTAAAAGCTTCTCTTGAAGAACAAAGAGGCAAAAAAACCTTTATTACTCATGATAAACCAATAGCATGCGTTATCGATGATATAAGCGGCGGTGGTATATCATTCCATACGTTAGAAGTTCTGGCGGAAGGATCTTTTATTGAAATTGAATTTAATTTGCCCGATGAAGAAGCTGATCAGCACATTACAGAAATTGTTACCCTCGTCAGGACAAAACGAGTTAAAGCCTTAAAACAGAAAGGTGATTTTGAATACACGTATGGTGGACATTTTACTCTTCTTGATGAAAATACACGGGGGAAAATAATACGGTTTATTATCCGGAAACAAATTCAACATAGAAGAGTATCTTGATAATTGTATAGATAGGTATTGATGAACGGTGGGTCTATTTTTTTAAAATAGATTCGCTTTGTGTTATTAATAGTAAAAACCCAGAAAGATTTCACAAACCGTTAATAGTATGAAGATAAAAATTTATACCGATGGGGGGGCGCGTAACAATCCTGGGCCGGGAGCAATCGGCGTATTGCTTTGTGATGAGAATGATCGTGAGGTCATACGGCATAAAGATTATATAGGTGAAGCAACGAATAATATCGCGGAATATTGTGCGCTTATTGCAGGACTTGCTTTGGCTGTAGAATATAAGCCTTCTGATTTATCATGTTTCCTCGATAGCGAATTAGTAGTTAATCAACTCAATGGTATCTACAAAGTAAAAAATGAGCGCATGAAAGTACTCTATCAAGAAGTTAAAAAACAGTCGAGATTATTTTCACATATTTCATATAGTTATATTCCACGCAATCATCCAAAAATGAAAATTGCGGATAGGCTAGTTAACGAGGCATTGGATGAAGCACAAAAAGGCAATGGCTCATAAAGGGGAGCGATTATGACACAACTCGTATTTATTGTATTAGCAGGTTTTTTTATTGGGGTTACCAGCGGTGTTCTAGGAATCGGAGGAGGAGCCATCTTAGTTCCTCTTTTAATATATGGTTTCAAATTGACGATGAATCAAGCTGTTGGGACTTCACTGGCCGTTATTATTCCTACAGCTCTGTGTGCGGGTTTTGTACATTTTCAGCACGGTAATGTTTCATTAAAAATATTCTTAAGTTTATTTATATTTACTATTCTTGGTGGCATAGTCGGTGCCCACCTTGCCAACCTTCTTCCTGCAGCTATATTAAAAAGAATCTTTGCCCTCTTTTTAGGTGCGATAGCGGTAAAGATGTTTTTTTATAGCTGAATACATACGTCAACCAACTTTCCTTATAATCATCTGAAAAATCAACTTGACGATTATTCAATCAGTGAATAATCGAGCCTTGATTTCCATAGCATATGGTAACCAGATTAGTTATAATACATTTATAAAAACAATTTCATAATTTTCTTTTTACGAAAACCTTGAAAACTTAAAATACTTTGCTCATAAGGCATCTATTATTTACTGAAAATCTACCAGAGTATTGATTAAAAAAATTATGAATACAACTGCTTTTATTCATGCAAGCGTAGCGTATCCCAATTGCGTTGGTCAGCCGTCACTTATATTAAAAGAAGACCACGGAGAACCATTTCTTGTAAAAATTATACAGGCCTACCTTGATACACCTGAAGTTAATCAAGTCGTCGTTATTATATCGGACGAACCTGCTGATGAGCGCATTGAAGGTATTATAAAGACGAATTTTACTACTGCAGTAAAACCTGTTATCACACATGCCGTCTCTTCTACGTCAACATACTCTTTCAAGCGGAGAAAAGAAACACTACGCGATATACATTTTCCTTACCTTTGGCGGTCTACATGGGGGCTTTTTACTCTTGAAGGGTTTAAAAAACTGACTGCACAGTTTAATGCTACGAATGTTATTTTAATGGAGGCTGACCATTGTATCCTTATATCTTCTTCGTGTATAGAATCTATCAGTCAGGCGATAAACGATCAATTGGTGCGATATGTATATTCTAATCCTTTTCGTGAACTTATTGGTGCAAATGTATCTTTTATACATACACTCATTCAAAAATATAAGAACAAGATTCAAAATACTATTATTGCTCAAGGGCAAGAGCCAATTATGGGAGATCTGTTCAATTGTATACACGCAGATGAGAATAAAACGTACATTGCAAAGGAATCAACTCATTACAAAAGCGTGTGCATCCCCTTGTTGCGTGAACAGGAATATGCCTTATTACGATGTATGCGTAATCAGATATGGAATGATTATGAAAAGCAATTTGAAGCAATACGAAATTATCTTTCTCCTTTTATGCCGGAATATCTCGAATTGGAGCTTGTTAATTATTGTAATAAATCTTGTTCTTTTTGTCCCCTGAGTAAAATTTCTTCAAAAAATAATAAATTGCCTGTAGAAACAGTAAAAAATATTATTGCAGATTTTGCAAAAACAGGGAGTATTGTTAATTTCTCGGGATTCGGCGAGCCACTTCTTGATGATGGGATAGTGGAATATGTTCGTTTTGCAAAAGAGAACAATATTATTTCAGTATGGCTTGAGACAAATGGCACATTGCTCGATGAGAAGCGTATCGGTGAACTGATTGATAACGGTTTAGATTTGTTGCTGATTAATGCAAATGTGTATAGTGATGAAAAGGAACAATTAGAACGTCTCATTGAGCTCATTACGGATCAAAAAAAGAAAAGAGAGTCTTTGTTTCCGCTCGTTGCGTTGACCTATGTAGTAACCTCTTGGCTTACGAAAGAATATGACAACTTCTTGCGGCCATTTGAGGGGACTGTTGATCGTCTTATTCTTCGTTCTCCGCGTGACTATGAGGAGATTGAATTGCGTAACAAAGCTATTAATTTTTCTCCGCTCAATCGTTCGTCATGTCGTAAAATTGTCAATTCTATCTATATTAAAGCAGATGGAAAGACGGGGATTTGTGATCAGGATCTATCGGGAGGTATTATTTTTCAAGAGGCGACAAAACATTCTGCAATAGAATTACTTAATACATCAATCCAAACGAATATTATAAAAGAACAAAATAACAATTTTTTTGGTAAGACGTTTAATAAATGCTCAGCGTGTCGGGAATGGTATGTCCCTAGCCTTGGGCAATCTTTTTTTGACATTGACCTATCCCTACTTGTTAATGGTGAAAGCGAACAGTGTTCAATGCATGAAAGAACCTATACGTTCGACGAACTTACCAAACATGAAGAGCGTCTACGCGCTATTATTGCCACCTGTGACGATACGCTCAATAAATGCAATATATTGCTATCTAGTTTTCTAGTGGGAATGCATGATCAAAAAGATGTAGTGTCACGTACTATGCTGGATAAGCAAATGATGTTTTTGTGTCAACGAATACGCAACATGGAATTATTAAAGTTTAAATTTTGCAGTTACTTTATGCAGTTAGGGGATGTGTATGTACAACGGGGAGAATATGAAAAAGGCCTGACGCTATGGGAACGCGTGCTGAAAGTTGATCCGTCAAACAAACATATACATAAAAGACTTAATGCCTTGTTAAAAGAGGCGCAGGTAAAATGATGAATATTTTTTCAAGAAAGGTATTGGTATGAAAGTCCCAGCACTTGATTTAAAACGACAGTATAAAAAAGTTAAAAAAGAAATACAACACAATATAAATACATTGTGTGATAAACAGCAATTTGTTTTAGGTAAAGCGGTTGCAGATTTTGAAAGGAGTATAGCTGCATATTGTGGCACTAAATATGCGGTCGGTTGTGCATCAGGGACTGATGCGATATTACTGAGTTTAATAATTGCAGGCATTAAGCGGGGAGATGAGGTTCTTGTTCCTTCATTTACCTTTATTGCTTCCGCAGAGCCGATAGCGCGTCTTGGTGCAACACCAGTTTTTTGTGATATTGATTCCAAAACATATAACATTGATCATGCCCTGCTCGAGAAGAAGGTTACTAAAAAAACAAAAGCCATCATAGTTGTTCATCTGTATGGACAAACAGCTGATATGAAAAAAATTATCGCTTTTGCTAAAAAATATAAGCTAAACGTTATTGAAGACGCCTGCCAAGCAATCGGTGCTGTCTATGGCCCTCTCGGAAAGAAGGCGGGAAGTATGGGAGATCTTGGCTGTTTTTCCTTTTTCCCTTCGAAAAATTTGGGAGGTTTTGGTGATGGCGGCATGATTATTACTGATAAGAAAAGTTATGCGGATACGCTTTATATGCTCAGGCAGCATGGTTCTCAAAAAAAATATTATCACACTCTCTTAGGAATGAATTCTCGTCTTGATGCTTTACAAGCTACGGTGTTACAGGTTAAGTTGAAGTATCTTGATGAATGGATTAAAGGACGGATAGAAAAAGCCGCATATTACGATAGATTATTTAAAGAGAAATTAGAGAGACTTATTGTTACTCCAAAGGTTGCGGGGGATAATATTCATACCTACCATCAATATGTCATTAAGATTAATGATACTTCAAAAAAAAGACGTGATGAACTCCTACAGTATTTACACAAGAAAGGCATTGGTGCGAATATATATTATCCGGAGCCGTGTCATCTGCAGCCGTGTTTTTCATATTTGGGATATTCAAAGGGGAGCCTTTCCGTAACTGAGCAAACTGCCTGGACGACAATCTCGCTTCCCATTTATCCAGAGCTGAGTCGCCAAGAACAGATTTATATCGTTTCAGTTATTGATTATTTTTTAAAAAAGTAACCGAAAAAAATATGGAAACAGTTACGAGAAATGTTAAGACATTAAATCCATTTCGGCCCGGCATTGGTCTTTTTCCTTCCTGTCTTGCAGGACGCGTTGCAGTGTTAAATATTTTTTCAAGCCGACTCTATTCAACCATTACCGGTTCACCACGGAACATACTTGTCTGCGGGAATAAACGCATGGGGAAAACCTGCCTCCTCATAAAAATGGAAGAGATAAGTTTTACTAAGAAACTCTTAACCGTTTCGACGATTACGTCTCCTGAGCGACTAAAAA
This sequence comes from Candidatus Omnitrophota bacterium, assembly GCA_018823795.1. Lineage (GTDB taxonomy): Bacteria > Omnitrophota > Omnitrophia > JAHJGZ01 > JAHJGZ01 > JAHJGZ01. Next base: position 4,515 of record JAHJGZ010000165.1, on the reverse strand, counting down.
GTTTTGTTGAAAATATTGCGGTACGACTCTACGCGGAGGTCAAGGCACAGGGAATGATTGAGAATGGGGAATGTGAGAAATTATTGATACGTCTTCAAACGCTTCCCTTTGATGTGCATATCACAGAATTCGAGCTCATGTTTACCGAATTTTTACTTACTATTTGGAAGAACATCGACTCGCTTATTCCGGCAATATTTATTTCAATCGATGATATCGATTTAGTCGATAATGCAACGAAAGCACTCCTTTTTATTCATAATGTTACACAAAATTTATATCGAAAGAATTGTCCGGTCATTTTTGCTGCGAGCTGTTCAGCCGATTTTTATGAACGAATCAAACAAAAACATCCCAAATTGACAGACCGTTATGAGCCAATTGAGGTGACAAAGTTGTTACCTTCGTCGCTTGAAAATGCCATCAGGGTTCCGTTATGGGAGCTTGAAATACCCTATGATGAGGCGGTGGTAAAAGAGATAGCACGTCTTTCGGGTGGATTTCCCTTTTATTTACAACATCTAGCACATTATGTATTTGAAGAGATGCAGACAGAGATAGATACCTTAGCTTTGCGACGGGGCTATGAAAAAGCTATGCGCTATTTAAAACGCGACATATTTGCACCATTAGAACAAGATATTCCATTTAATGAAAAGACTATTTTGGTTGCCATATATGAAGAAGGCCTGATTAGTTTTTCTGATATCCTTAAGCGGGTGCGATTGCCCCGTGGTTCCGTTGCATCGTCATTACGACGGCTTAAAGAAAAACAAATGATTCAACAGGACAAAAAAAGGTACCGAATCTATGACAAATTGTTTGGAGAATATATACAGAAAAAGATAAAAGAGGAAAAAGGGGAAGAAAAGCGCAATGGTCTACTTTGATGAATCATTAAATCAAAAAAAGTGGTATGCCATACATACACGCTGTCATCATGAAAAGCAAGTATCGTGTAGACTTGAAGGAAAAGGAGTGGAGACATTCCTTCCTCTGCGGTGTCTTCAGCGACGATGGAAAGATAGGAAAAAACTTGTAGATTTCCCTCTCTTTCCTGGTTATGTGTTTATTCGTATCTCATTACTTGACAAGCGCTGTGTTATTGAAACACCAAGTGTGGTAAGGATTGTTGGTACTCGGAGGCCAGAACCACTTCCTGAAGATCAGATTTGGGGAGTTAAAAAATTTCTCGAAACAGAAATTCAATTTGACCCATATCCATATCTTATTCCAGGAATGGAAGTTGAAGTCAGACGTGGCCCCCTTAAGAATATTAGAGGGATTTTAGTAACGAAAAAGAATAAGCATCGATTAGTCATTAACGTTAGTTTAATTAATAATTCAATTGCAACCGAAATCGATGCTGAAGATGTACGTTCGGTGTGAATGTTGCTATTAGGTTCATTGGGTTAAGTCGGTAAACGCCCTGTAACTGACAGGGCGGAGCTATAAGTGAACAATAAGAGGCATTATATGGATCGATTGTCACAATTAGAAAATCAGTCAATTTATATTATTCGGGAAGCGTATGCACAATTCAAACGATTAGCCGTCCTATGGTCTATAGGTAAAGATTCTACGGTGATGTTATGGCTTATTCGAAAGGCATTTTGTGGACATATTCCTTTTCCCGCAGTTCATATTGATACTACGTATAAAATTCCTGAAATGATTACCTACCGTGACCGTTTTGTAAAAAAATGGCGAATTGATCTTAAAGTGAACATGAATAAAAAAGCCTTGCAGCGAGGAATGGGCCCACATAAAGGGAAGGTTGTCTGCTGTGACGTTTTGAAAACCAGAGGACTTCAACAGTTAATAAAGAAGGAAGATTATCACGGGCTTTTTTTAGGAATACGGCGTGATGAAGAAGGAACACGGGCAAAGGAGCGTTTCTTTTCTCCTCGTGATATTCATTTTGAATGGAATTTTAAAGATCAAATGCCGGAGATATGGGATCAATTTAATACTCATTTTGATAAGAATACTCATATCCGCATTCATCCCATACTCCATTGGACCGAGCTTGATGTATGGGAATATATAAAACGAGAAAAAATTCCAATAATTGATCTTTATTTTGCAAAACGTGGAAGGCGCTATCGATCCTTAGGATGTGCTTGTTGTACCGCTCAAATTGCATCACGAGCAAAGACTGTTGATAAAATTATTAAAGAATTGAAAAAAACAACTCATACTGAACGGCAAGGAAGGGCACAGGATCATGAATCGACCTATGCAATGCAGAAACTCAGAGTAAAGGGATATATGTGATCCCCGTTAGAGATAGGGTGGTATTACCAATAAAAAGTATTTGCAACTTTAATGTGATTCATAATTATTATAATAGAATACAAATATTACGGAAACGCCCTATCTCCTTTATTTGACGTTTCCTATCTCTAACGGGGTAAATGCGGATAGTAGTGTACAAAAGTTAGTATTATGAAAGAATTAATTAATATTGTCATTGTTGGCCATGTCGATCATGGAAAATCTACGCTTGTTGGAAGACTGCTCTATGATACAAATTCATTGCCGACGGATAAATATGAAAAGGTGAAACGGATTTGTCGTGAACAGGGAAAAGCATTTGAATATGCCTTTTTATTAGATGCGTTTGAAGAGGAGCAAAAGCAAGGGATTACCATTGATGTTGCCCGTATACGATTTTCTACTAAGCGCAGAGATTATGTCATTATTGATACACCGGGACATAAAGAGTTTTTAAAGAATATGTTTTCAGGTGCTTCAAGCGCGGACATTGGGATACTTCTTATTGACGCGGCCGAAGGTGTTCAAGAACAATCAAAACAGCACGCCTATCTTTTACATTTGCTTGGTATCGAGCATATTATTGTTGTTATTAATAAAATGGATCTTGTCGAGCATTCTCGGAAAGTTTTTACTCAAATTAAAAGAGAATATGCCGCATATGCAAAAACATTGTCACTTACTATAAAGGCATTTGTGCCCGTTGTTGCACAGAGTGGCTGCAATATTTTTAAACGACATAAAAAAATGCAATGGTATAAGGGCCATACAGTGTGTGAACTATTAGATGCGGTATACCTTAAAAAACATATAGAGAAAAGACCGTTGCGCATTTTTGTGCAGGATATCTATAAATTTGATCAGAAACGAATTATTGCCGGACGCATTGAATCGGGAGAAATACATGTTGGTGATGAAATTTTATTTTCACCCGGTAATAGAGTCGGGAGAGTGAAAAGTATCGAAGTCTGGCCATCTTCAAAAAAGAAAAAAATATCAGCACATAATGGAGAATCAATTGCATTAACATTAGAAAGTCAGCTGTTTGTTGAACGAGGACAGATTCTTTCTCATGCCGAACATCCGCCGTATTTAGCAAATGAATTTGAGGCAACCATGTTTTGGCTTGGCAATGAACCATTACAGCGTATGCAGGGCTATCACCTTCGATTGGGGACACAAGATGTTGAATGCCGCATTGAAAAAATCAAGACTATTATTTCTGCCGGAGGAGATTATAGTAGTGGCGGTGAGCATATAAATCGTTATGATGCCGCTGAAATAATAATCAAAACGAAAAAGCCGATCGCTTTCGATGATTTTTCAACAATTCAGGAAACGGGACGGTTTGTTATTATTGATCATCACGTAGTGAGTGGGGGAGGTCGAGCCCTTTTAGGTGCGTATCCGAATTTACGCGAAAGTGGCAATGATGTCATCAAAAGTAAAAATATCAGCTGGCATTTTAGTAAAGTCACTAACGAAGAGCGCCAGTTACGGTATAAGCATAAAGGTGCGGTGATATGGTTAACCGGTCTGTCTGGTTCTGGGAAATCGACTATTGCAACAGAACTTGAAAAAAAACTTTTTAATAAAGGAATTCATGTGTTTGTCCTTGATGGTGATAATATTCGTCACGGGCTCAATGCAAATCTTGGTTTTTCTCCTGATGACCGGGCTGAAAACATAAGACGAATCGGAGAAGTGGCAAAGTTATTTGCAGAAGCAGGTTTTATCGTAATTACTGCATTCATTTCACCGTATACTTCGGGAAGAGATATGATGCGTAAACGAGTGGGTGAGAAGTTTATTGAAGTATATCTTAACTGTCCTTTATCCGTCTGTGAGAAAAGAGATTCAAAAGGGCTTTATAAGAAAGCACGTGCTGGTGAGTTGCAGGAATTTACAGGCATTTCGGCTCCTTATGAATCACCGCAACATCCGGAAATACTGATTAGAACAGATACAATGTCTATTGAAAAAAGTGTACAAAGAATAGTTGCGTATCTTAAAAAGAAAAGCATTGCAATGCAACATACAGCAGTGGATTAAGTAATACAGTGCATAAAAAAGCAGCGAACAGCAGGGGTTGATTCCTATGTGTGGATTGTGTGGATTTACCGATAATCGTAAAGATCTCAATAATAGCTCTGACATTCTTGTAAAAATGACTCGTGTATTACAACATCGAGGTCCTGATGCCGAAGGATTTTATCATAGTGATACGATGCATTTCGG
>JAHJGZ010000164.1 GCA_018823795.1 Candidatus Omnitrophota bacterium | reverse complement strand
TTCCTGATGCGGCACATATCTATTGTAATGAAGAAAAGCTTTTAGACCTTACCCCGCACGTTATGCAAAGTCTCCTTCCGCGGACCTATACCATTACGTTTGAGAAAAAAGGGTATTTTTCGTATAGGACATCGGTCACCGTTCGCCCGGCAACCGTGAGTGAAATTAATGTTACCCTTATTCCCAATATTAAAAATATGGAAAAAGTCGAATTTCCTTTCACGGTGTATAGATTTTTTAAGCTTGCATCGTCGGTTGAAGAAAAACACATTGCAGTAACGGACACGGGAATATATGAGCTGAAAAAAGCATTCAAGGTTGAAAAGTGCATTACCACCCACACATTTTCGACAGAGGCGGCGCGTGCCTTATGTGATGTCTTAGAGATAAACAACCGGGTGGTATTCTGGAGCAAAAAAAACCTATGGACGATCGTATTGCCGGAGGGATCGAAAACGTTTGATAGTCCTCTGACACCGATATATACGGCGGAGGATACTATCCGGCATGTTTTCCCCGGTTTCAATGATCAATACCTGATTGTGCAGGACGGCAAAAAGGTGCTCGCGATCGATAGCAAAAACGCTGCAGCGTATTTTCCGTTAGCAGACATTAAGACAAGAGACGGAGAAATCTATTTCGATGCCGATTCAGATATCCTGTACATACATGAAAAAAATATCAAAAAAAATGAAGTAACGATATTTAAAAAGAAGCTACAGAACAATTTTGTAAAGCAATTACAAGCATTAACTCATGAACGAAATAAAAATAAAAAGAATCCTTAAGTCGGTCCCTGCGTGTGCGAGCTGGTCACTGCTTATCGGGCTATTGTTACTGGTGGTACTGAAACCGCTGTGGGCGGCGATCTTTTTGACCCTGTATCTTATGTATTGGGCATGCCGTCTCTTGTATATGACCGCCCTCCTTATTATTGCCCACCTGCGGATGTATTTCAGAAAAAAAAATCAATGGCTCGACATGTGTGAAAAGGCCGCGACTGATATTTCTTTTAATGAAATTCTCCACGTGGTCCTGTATCCTATTTATCAAGAACCGGAAACAGTGATAGAACAAAGTCTTCTTTCATTACGGTCGGTTGCCTATCCGCTGAAAAGCATTATTGTGGTATTGGCAGGTGAAGAGAGGGATGCCGATACCAGGACGAAGCTAGAAAGAATACACATAAAAAATAAAAAATATTTTCGTGATATCATAACGACATTTCATCCGACGAACGTGGAAGGGGAGATCCCTTCTAAAGGGGCTAATGCAACCTATGCGGCACATCAGATAAAAAAATATTTAGAAAAAAATGAACACCCTTTTGAAAATGTCATTCTGTCCTGTTTTGACGTCGATACCTGCCCGGACAAGAATTATTTTTCTTGTCTTACCTATCATTTTTTAATCAATCCGAAACGGCATCAAACAAGTTATCAGCCGCTGCCGATTTACAGTAACAATATTTATGAAGTGCCTGCCCTGGCCCGTGTTATTGAAGTGGGTTCGACGTTCTGGCAGTTAGTCGAAAGCATGCGCTATGAAAAATTCATCACCTTTTCTTCGCACAGCATGAGTTTTAAGACATTGGTCGATGTCGGGTATTGGCCGGTTGATATGATTTCAGATGATTCGGTAATATTCTGGAAGTGCTATCTGTATTACCATGGTGATTACCGGACCTGCCCCTTAGAGACGCCGGTGTATATGGATATTGCCGTCGGCAAAAATTTCTTTGATACTATTCGTATTCAGTATACACAAAAGAGGCGGTGGGCATGGGGTGTTGAAAACTTTGTGTATATCGCGATGCATTTTCTTCGGCATCAAAATATTCCGTGGATGGTAAAGTGCAAAAAAATATGCCAACTTTTGGAAAATCATGTAAACTGGGCTACGTGGGCTATTATTATTAGTTTTATAACACCTGCTATCATCTTGTGGGGAAAAGTGACCGATCAAAACGCGCTTGTTTTATTTAATCTGTCCTATATAAATGGTGTCTTATCGCATGCATTACTGTTGATTCTTATACTGTCTATTGCGATCAGCAAATATTTTATGCCGCCGCGGCCGAAGCATGTATCGCGTTTGATCTATGTCAGTTTTATCCTGCAGTGGCTCTTATTGCCGTTGATATCGGCCGTGCTTGGTTCTTTGCCGGCACTTGATGCCCAAACACGCATGATGATGGGAAAAGATATTGCATTTAATCGGACACCGAAGGTGAGAGTAACTATCGTGAAAGAAAATAAAGAAAAGAGGAGGGAAAAGAAATGAGTACAAAAAATCGTTTCAGAGCGGAAGACGCGCGGAATATCGGTGGACAACTCGGTATTGCGTGGGACAAATTTGACATCGAGCAATTCCGGATGGGAATGGATGTTGAATTAGAACACGGTGTCTGTGACGGGGCAACCAATGTCACGAATGATGATGCCCTGACGACCGGAAAGATCGCGCTGGCGCATCTCAATGAATTCCCGGATTACTACACCCGGCTTGAAAAGATGGAAAAAGAGGCAGATGCCTTTTGGGGAAAATAGAAAGGACATCGTATGAAACCAAAAACTATTATGATTCTTGTTGTGAGTATCGTGTTTTTCATCATTCTCCTTCAGAACACACAGGTCGTATCCTTGCGATTACTATTTTGGGAGATTAGCATGTCGCGGATCATTTTAATGCCGTTGATTATGCTCATAGGATTCGGTGCGGGGTTTTTTGTCTGTAGAAAAACCACAGGAAAATAGGCGGTATGATGACTATTTTTGACGTTATTGTCTATGCCCTCATAGCGGGACTGACCATATTTTTTGGCGGAGTAGTAGCGCGGCTTTTTGAGCGGTGGCATAATCAAATCATCGAGTCATACATTATTCACTTTTCCGTTGCCTTTGGCGGCGGGATATTGATCGCTGCAGTAGCGTTTGTGCTGAGCCCAAAAGGTATTGCCCTTTTCCCTATCCCGGTTTTTACCCTTATTTTTTTATCCGGGGCCTTTTTGTTTTTTTTATTAGACCGTTTTATCGAACAGCGGGGCGGACTATTCGCGCAAACGATGGCGATGCTGATGGATTTCATACCGGAGTCGATCGCCTTAGGAGCGGTTTTTGTGCATAATCATCGGCTCGGAATCCTGTTGGCATTTTTTATCGGCTTTCAGAATATACCGGAATCGTTCAACGCGTATTTTGATCTGCGCAAAAGCGGCTATGAGCCGGCACGCATTTTATTGATTTTTTTTATATTAAGTTTTTTGGGCATCGGTGCCGCGCTTGGCGGCTTTTTTCTATTAACGAATAAGGATGCCTACACCGCCGCGATCATGCTTTTTTCTGCGGGAGGCATATTGTATCTGATTTTTCAAGATATTGCCCCATCGTCAAAAATGAGAGAGCGGTGGGAACCCGCGCTCGGCGCGAATTTAGGATTTTTAATAGGTATGATCGGAATAAAAATGTTCGGGTAGTCCGCGGATTGAGGAGTCGGGGAAATTCACATGGATATTTGGGCGGAAATGAGGGCCAATACGAAAACAAATGGCGATAAAAAAGCACATGAGTAACTTTAAAAAAACCGTTTCAATAAATAAATGAGTGAGCTCCGTGTTCTTCAAAACGAAAGACCAATTAACTGATGCTGAATTACAATGGGGAATGAAAGCTGTTGTCTATGACGGCATTATGAGCCACCTTATGGGCGTGCTTACCGGCGGGGTATTTCTTGTTGCTATTGCATTGAAACTCGGGGCATCAAATTTTCAAATAGGGCTTCTTGCCGCCATTCCGCCGATGATGCAGCTGACACAGCTTCCAGCAATACTGCTGATAGAAAAGATACGCAGCAGAAAAACGATTGCGGTCTGTGCGGCATGTATCAGTCGACTTGGATGGCTCCTTATTGCACTAAGTCCCTTCCTGTTTCCACCGGCGATTGGTCTTACCCTCTTGCTTATTGCCGTTATCTTTCAGGCAGGATTAGGGGGTATTGGCGGATGTGCATGGAATTCATGGATGAGAGACTTGATCCCTGAAAATAAAATGGGGTCGTTCTTTTCAAAGCGGTTGAAAATAGCAACGCTGCTCGGCATTTTTGTAAGCCTTCTCGCCAGCATGTGTATTGATTGGTTGAAAAGCTCACACCCTTCTTGGGAAATTCGGGGGTATTCGCTTTTGTTCGGCGTCGGTTTTGCGCTCGGCATTATAGGGGTGTATTTCTTAGCACGGACGCCTGAAACGAAAATGGCGCCGAAAAGCGCTGCGTTCCTTACCATGCTCGCGGAGCCGTTCAAAGATCTTAATTTCAAACGGCTGCTCATATTCATCGGTTCCTGGTCATTTGCGGTAAACCTTGCCGCTCCGTTTTTCACCGTGTACATGCTTAAGCGCATCGGTCTCGGCATGTCTATGATCGTCGCATTAAGCATTATAAGCCAGGCCTTTAATTTCATGTTTCTCGGTATTTGGGGGAAATGGACCGATCGCTATAGCAATAAATCTGTTTTGGCCGTGAGCGGGCCATTGTTTATGCTTTCTATCCTTGCGTGGACATTTACGACAATGCCGGAGAAATATGTGTTTACGATGCCGCTGCTTTTTCTTATTCATATCGTCATGGGAATTTCAACAGCAGGCGTAACGATTGCATCAGGTAACATCGGCCTTAAACTTGCGCCCAAAGGGAAGGCAACCGCCTATTTGGCAACAAATACACTTATTAATTCGATCGCGGCGGGAATTGCGCCACTTATTGGGGGTAAATTTGCTGATCATTTAGCATCGTACAAGTTATCATTTGTCGTTAACTGGTCAAGCCCGGGCAAAGCATTTACGCTTCAGACCTTGAATTTCCAGCACTGGGATTTCTTTTTTGCCCTTGCGTTTGTACTCGGAATATACGCGTTACACAGATTGTCATTTATCCGCGAAGAGGGAGAAGTAGATGATGAGGTTGTGCGGGATGAATTCATAAGCACGATCAAACGTCCCTTACGAAGTCTTTCCTCAGGAGCGGGATTATTCCAACTCATCTCATATCCGTTTTCATCACTCATGAAAAAAAATAGTGAGTGATCACCGATACCTATGAACAGCGAACGATAGGGGGTACCGCGGACTTTTTATACAATGTACGCATAACAAAATAAGTAAGGAGCATGCCAATGAAACTAAAAATAATCGGAAAAAAAATTAAAGAAATCGGTTTACCGCCGGGAACGCTTGTTGCTTCCGGCGACGGACGAACGGAATCGGTGCGTATAACGGTCATTGATTACGATGAAAAGAATGTTCAGGAAAAATCGATCGTAAATGTTGAGGAATGTTTTCCTTTTAGAGAAAAGCAGTCAGTTACGTGGATTAACGTCGACGGGGTGCACGATACGGGGCTCATTGAACGCATCGGGTCAACCTACGGTATTCATTCATTATCATTAGAAGATATTGTCAACACATCGCAACGCCCAAAGTGTGAAGATTATGATACCTACCTTTTTATTGTGCTCAAGATGCTTACCTATGATGAAGCGGAAAAATGTACGCATATTGAACAGGTAAGCCTTCTGCTCGGCACCAATTTTGTTATTTCCTTCCAGGAAAAAGAAGGGGATGTCTTTAACGCGGTACGTGAGCGGATCCGCAACGCGAAGGGGCGTATTCGTAAAATGAAAGCCGATTATTTGGCGTATAGCCTCATCGATGCCATTGTTGACCATTATTTTCTCGTGCTTGAAAAAATAGGGGAACGGGTCGAGGTTTTAGAGGAGGCGCTGATCAGTGACCCGAAATCTGAGACGCAGCATGCGATACATACGCTCAAACGGGAAACCTTACTTTTGCGAAAATCGATTTGGCCGTTGCGGGAAGTCATCAGTATCCTGCTGCGCGGCGAATCTTCGTTGATCCATAAATCAACGGGGGTTTATATGCGTGACGTGTATGATCATACGATCCAGATCATCGACACTATTGAAACGCTCCGCGATATGGCTTCAGGCATGCTCGATCTGTATCTTTCAAATCTGAGCAATAAGATGAATGAAGTCATGAAAGTGTTGACGATCATTGCCACAATATTTATTCCTATTACCTTTGTTGCCGGTGTTTACGGGATGAATTTTGAACATATGCCTGAACTCACCTGGCCATGGGGGTATGCAGGGGTGTGGGGAATTTTTATTTCGGTCGTTCTCGTCATGATCGTTTATTTTAAACAAAAAAAATGGCTGTAGCTGCAATGGAAAGAAAAGAGGTATCGTGCGAAAGCGTAATGTGCTGTTAGTCTCGAGTGCCGGGTTTATTGCCGCCCTCTTTATTTTTGTTTCTTTTTTTATTGTAACGACGGAAGGTTCTCTTTTTTTAGTGCGGTGGGGAATTTCCAAATATGCAGATCCTGATAACATAGAAATTGCGGGGGCAGAAGGGCAGTTAGCGAACACGCTGTTATTGCGTGATATCAGTATTGACGATAGTCGGCGATTACCGAAGCCAAATGCGTTGAAAATACAGTCCTTAAAGTTCGATTATACCTATTTCCCTTTTGGTGCTCTGTCTGCCCTGATCAAGAATGGGCGCATAACGCTCCCCTCATCAGAGCCGATTTTATTTTATGGCCGCTATTATAACAGCGAATGGGACATGAATGTGTATTGTCGGAAGGTCTCGGTAAATGAAATAGTAACTATCTTTAGCGAAAGCGTATTGCTTGAAGACATTGCAATACAACTCACCGATGTTGATTTCAAAACAACGGGCCGATTATTCTCACCGATATTTCAGGGATCATTTGTTTTGACGGACATAATCAGCGACCGGCTTGCTATTGCCGATTGTCCCGGTACGTTCTCGCTTGCACTGACACGAACACTCTTCGGCGGCATCGATCTTACGGGAGAGATCGTTTTTTCTTCAGGCAATATCACCATACACCGGTCGGTTGTTGTGCTTGAAGAGAGCAAAATACTCTTTGTGGGGGATTACCGCAATCCGGAGCTCGCAATAAAAGGCACCGCACAGGTGGAAGGACTTGCCATTACGATGACACTCAAAGGAACGCCGGAAAAGCCCGAGCTGCGATTAACATCTGATTTTTCCTATCCGGAATCACTGCTCCTTATTATGCTCGCAACGGGCAAACAGTGGCAGGGGGTAGGGTCTTCTTTTAAACAGTCACGCGTGACTGCCGACCTTGCGGTTGATTTTATCGACTATGTGTTACTGGGCGGAAAATTAAGCGTCCTTACGACAAAGCTTGGTATCAGCGATCTCGTAATTATGGATGAGGATGATAAGCGCGGTATCGGCATCAAAAAAACGGTAACGAGCAAAACCGATGTCGGGTACGCAGTTGAACAAAAAAAAGGGGACGAAGGCCGTGTTCAGCAGACGGTGAGCGGCGGAGTCAATCTGACCGGACAACTTTCTATTGAAGGGGCAAAAGAATTAAAGAGCACTAGCAATACTGCAGAGAAGACGGAAAATAGCGTTATGCTGAAATATAAAAAAACCTTCTAAGGATGAACGCATGAATGCAAAAATCACCTTTCTATTGATTTTATTACTCGGATTAGTTATATTTACCGTGCAAAATTATGCAGTGGTCCAGATCAGATTTTTATTCTGGGGTTTTGAGACGAGCAGGGCAATCATCATTTTTGTCACGTTGCTTGTCGGTTTTTTAATCGGCTGGGGCTTGAGTGTGCATAAGAAGAAAGGATAAAAACCAAAAACGGAAACGGTACGTTGCCGTAGATACGGACGTAACGCAATTAACCATGGAGGTAGACATGACACAACTTGCAGAAGTGAAGGTGGAGGCGTTAAAAACACAGGAATTTATTGCTGAGCGGGTGAAGGAGATACAAGACGCCGTCGGTGACGGGATTGCGATCAATGCATTATCAGGCGGGGTGGATTCATCCGTCGTCACTATGATCGGTCATGCGGCACTCGGCGAAAAACTGAAAACCTATTTTATTGATAACGGGATCATGCGTGAAGGGGAACCTGCGCGGATAGTGTCCCTCTTTAAAAAATTAGGGGTCAAAGTCGAAATCCTTGACGCTCAAAAAGAATTTTTTACCGCCTTTAAAGGGCTTCGCGATCCTGAAAAAAAACGGCATGCCGTCACCGATGTATTTTATAAAAAGGTCTTTGGAAAATTAGTTAAAGACAGCAAAGCACATTTTCTTTTACAGGGAACGATCTATACCGATGTCGAAGAAACCGTCGCGGGTATTAAACGCCAGCACAATATTTTAGCGCAACTCGGAATCGATACAAAAAAACAATACGGCTATACCGTGCTTGAGCCGTTGATCAATTTACGAAAACCGGCAGTGCGTATCGTGGGTGAAGCATTAGGCCTTCCTGAAGAGATCTTTAACCGTCCGCCGTTTCCGGGTCCTGCATTAGCGGCACGGATCATCGGGGAAGTAACCCCTGAGCGGGTAGCGATTGTCAGAAAAGCAACGACGATTGTCGAAGAAGAGATCCCGGTTTCAGATACCGGCGCGTTTCAGTGCATGGCGATCCTTCATGATGACCGGGTCACCGGCATGCGGGACGGAAAACGGGATTACGGCCTGCAAATAGAAGTACGCTCCTGGAATACGGCAGATGCAGTAACCGCATCACCGACCAATATTCCGTTCAGTAAATTAGAACACATGGCCGAGCGCCTCACCAACGAAGTGCCAGGTGTTGTCAACGTCGTCTATAATATAACCAAGAAACCACCAAGTACTATGGAAGTCGTCTAGAAATAATAGGTGGCGGAATTTAAATGAAGCCATGACTTACGGAGTTAGGAAGACGACGTAAGTCATACGGCTGAATTTATCCAATAACAGCCCGTGGCTGTTATTGGGAATCCCACCAAACCCAAGAGAATCGAAGCCCACATATTCATTCTCACGACGCTCCGTTCGTCAATCCTAAGTCCATTCACTGCCAGTTTGCTATTTACATGACGACATACTTTAACGAGTGTTAACGCAGCTAAAGTATGTCGGAATGTATCCCGTTAGACAGCAGCCCAAGTGATGTCTTATCGGAACACGGTTGATTGTTGTCTTGGTTGATTTATCTAGGGCTATGTTCTTCCTTCCTACGTTCAGCTACGCACTCCTGCTATGCTTCACTGCCACTTTGCTATTCATCCATCCTGGATTCATAACACAAAGTGATGCCGGAAGAAAGAACATAGCCCTGATCTTTATTTTAACGCCGCTTACATGAGCGCATGATTTATGGAGTCAAGAGGCCGACATAAATCATACGCGCGAATGTATCCTTGTAATGCCAAAAACGACAAGGGCAAATGACTATATGGGCTTCCTTTTCAGATAAAATAGAAGAGAGGGCACACGCCAGAAGCCATATCCCTAGGCAATTCTCCCCTCTGACAGCCTTGCCGAAAATCCCTTGAAATCGTCCTACATCTTCGGTATGATATTCCACCCTCACAATGAAGTGAGGGCCAAAAAAAATACTACAAAGGCGTAGTAATGCAATTAAAAATAAGCTCATAAATTTATAGAGGGCAACTCTCTCAGAGGAGGGGGTTGCCCTCTCTTAATCAATAAACCAAAACGAAAGCGAGGTTTCAATGGAAACAAACCATGGTGTTATTGTAAATGTGGCAACGGCAGAAAAGATGGGGCTCAGCAAAGAAGAGTTTCATTCGATCACCGAGCTTATGGGACGAATACCTAATTTTACCGAACTCGGTCTTTTCTCAGCGATGTGGTCAGAACACTGTAGCTATAAAAATTCGCGCAAACTCTTTAAGCTTTTTCCGACCACGGGGGATCAGGTGCTGGTCGGCGCGGGCGAAGAAAATACAGGCGTCGTCGATATCGGTGACGGCTTGGGAGTTGCCTTTAAAATTGAATCGCACAATCATCCCTCAGCAGTCGAACCGTTTGAAGCGGCAGCAACCGGCATCGGCGGATGCCTGCGCGATATATTTACGATCGGTGCACGTCCGGTTGCCGTATTAGGGGCCCTCAGGTTTGGCAGTTTAGATAACGAACGGGTAAAAGTTTTATTTAAAGAAGTGATACGCGGCCTTGCTCATTATGCAAATACCGCTGAGGTAAGCGCCGTAGGCGGGGATACTTATTTTGATGAGAGTTATGAAGGAAATCCGCTCGTGAATGCATTTGTGGCGGGCATTGTCCGCCGCAGCGATATCGTTAAAGGAACGACCGCCGGTGGAGGTAAAGCAGTCTATTATATCGGCGGTGATACCGGACGGGACGGGGTCGGCGGCGCAAGCTTTGCCTCTCAGGAAATTACCGAAGATTCCCACGCCGATACAAGCGCAGTCGCTATCGGCGACCCTGAGCTCGGATGGCGTCTCAGAGAAGCCTGCATTGAGCTGATCGAAAAAGGGTTCGTCGTCGGTATGCAGGATATGGGGGCGGCCGGACTTATCTGTTCATCATGCGAGACCGCATCACGCGGCGGAACCGGTATTGAGATCGATGTTTCCCTCATTCCGCAGCGGGAAGAGAACATGACCCCGTATGAAATTATGCTTTCCGAATCGCAGGAGCGGATGCTGGCGATCTTAAAAGAGGGGATGGAAAAGAAGGCACTCTCTATTTTGAAAAAGTGGAATATCAATGCGGTCAAAGTCGGCTCAGTTACCGAAGACGGAATGGTGTGTGTTAAAGAAAACGGGGAAATCGTCGCGAACGTACCGGCAAAAGCCCTTACGGATATGGCGCCGCTTTATGACCGTGAAGCAACGGAGCCTGCTTATTTAAAAGAGGCGCAGGCCCTTGACCGTGAGACCATTAAAACCCCGTCTGATTTAAGCGAGGTGCTTTTACAACTCCTCGGCTCGCCGTCGATCGCCAGCAAAGAATCGGCATATAAAAGTTTTACCTATTGTGATAAAGATACGGTACTTCAGGGGGCAGGATCAGACGCCGCCATCATTAAGGTGAAAGGAACAAAAAAAGCCCTGGCGATCAGCGTTGATTGTAACGGCCGGTACTGTTATCTGAATCCGTACACCGGCGCCATACGTGCCGTCGCTGAAGCGGCACGCAACGTCGTTTGCGCAGGCGGCCGGCCGCTTGCTATTACTGACGGCCTTAATTTCGGCAATCCGATGAAGCCGGAGAATTACTGGCAATTCAAAAAGTGCATTGAAGGGCTTGCCGTTGCATGCCGCACCTTGAATACGCCGGTAGTGAGCGGTAACGTCAGTTTTTATAATGAAAATCCAAAAGGGGCGGTCGATCCGACACCGATGGTCGGTATGGTCGGACTTATTGACGATGCATCAAAGTATGTGACCCAGGATTTCAAAGATATCCGTGACGTCATTGTTCTCTTAGGGGAGAAAAAAGGGGAACTTGCCGGAAGCGAATATTTGTACCTTGTGCACAAACAGAAAAAAGGTAATCCGCAGATTAATATCGACTTTGAAAAGGCGGTTCAGGAAGTATGCCGCGAAGCTATTAATTCCGGTATTATCAAGAGCGCGCATGACGTATCGGAAGGGGGCTTAGCAGCCTGCCTGGCTGAATCATGTATCAGTGCAAAAGACCGCATGATCGGTGCACGGATAGCGGTCGATTATATTGCGGGGAATACGGACCGGCTTGATGAAGCCCTGTTCGGCGAATCACCATCAAAAATAGTTGTAACCATCAAACAGGAAAATCTTAAAGTATTGGCAGATATCGCAAAAAAACATGCGGTTCCGTTTTATACACTCGGCACCGTACAAGGCAGCCGGTTACTGGTGACCCAAAGCGGACGGCCGATCATCGACATTCCGGTCGAGAAAATGAGTGAGGTGTGGAGAGAGGCCATTCCTAACAAACTAAAAGGTAAAGACAAGGCCGACCTCCAAGAAATGCACTACCAAATTGATGATTATATTAATAAGCATTGGGACTGATGACCGCATGATTTATGGAGGCTGTAAGCCGACATAAATCATATGCGGGAATTAGTCTCATCGAGGGCGGCAAATCCCTGAAAGGGCTTTGCCGCCGTTTCGAGATGAGATAGATGAAGCGTAGTAGGCGGGAGATAGTGAATCAAGTTGCCATACGGCAGTTAAAATGCTAATGAGCATTCACCGATTGGCCGATAAAATGCTAATGAGTGTTCACCTACCGGCCGGTAAAGTGCTAGTTAGCATCTGCCATACGGCAGTTAAAATGCTAGTGAACGCATGGCCTATGGAGTCCCTCGGGGCGACATAAATCATATGCGGGAATTAGTATTTTATCCAGCAACGCTGGATAAAATGTTGATGAGCGCCACATGCGTAGCTGGCGGGAGAACGGTATAGACACTATTTAAAATACGGAGGAAACCATATTGAAAAAGCTTTTTTTTATCGGAATTATTGTTATGCTGCTTTTGTTGGGGCTCTTGATTTTTTTTACCGAAAGCTCTGCTGTTGCCCCATTTATTTATGCATTGTTTTAACAATGTATCATGAGGTAATCTGATGAGCTTGGTCATGTGAGGACTATATTAACAAAGGATGTACCGGTTCACCGGGATAAGTCAGGAATAATTGAAAAAACCGCATGGGGAAAAAATTCTACAAAAACGGACTTCGTTTCAAATGCCAAGGCTCAAGTAAATGTTGTAAATCAGGTAAAATAGATGCCTGCGTATACTTAACATTGAAAGACCGGCGTCAAATCGCAACGCACTTAGGCCTTTCTACGCTCAAATTCACAAAACAATATACTGCAAAAACGTATGGTAAGTTTCATCTTAAACAAACAAAGCATGATTGCCCCTTCTTAAGAACACAGTCTTGCCGCATATATACAGTACGCCCATTGCAATGTCGAGCGTGGCCCTTTTGGCCGGAAAATATGAAATGCAACAGTTGGAAAAAAATAAAACGATCCTGTAACGGTATCGGCAAAGGTAGATTATATCGTTCAGAAGAAATAGATCGTATCATTAAGGAACTTAATGAACAAAAGTAGTAAAAGGATTAGTAGACGCTGTACGTAAAGGCCTGTAATACAGTAAGGTGTGTATCAAGACACCAGATCATGAACCCAACTCTGACCTACGCGGTCAGAGCTGGCGGATAAATGAGCACGTAGCTTATGGAGTACTTTAGGACGACATAAATCATATGTGCGCCTGCCTGCCGGCAGGCAGGAATTAATCCCGTTCCGCTTTAGCGGAATCGGGACATAATTTATCCCTGCTATATTCTTCCTTCCTACGTTCAGCTACGCACTCCTGCTACACTTCACTGCCACTTTGCTATTCATCCATCCTAAATTCATAACGCAAAGTGATGCCGGAAGAAAGAACATAGCACGAATCTTTAAACTGAGGCCGCTCGAATGAGGATGGCACTGACCTACATAAAAAAAAAGAGAACAGTCCCGAAGCCTCTATTTCAAGCAATGTCACCCACCCGAAGTGTTATTATATGGCAAATCCCCCTTTCGCAATTTGGCTTGATAGAATGAGGCTAATTAAATGACAACAATAGTTATGGAACGCAGCGACATAACTATTATGTTGGAATTTATACTTTCCGTAAGTAATTTACACTAAACAACTTAGACCATTCATAAATCCCTCAAAAACACTTGCTCTTATGACACTTTTTGAGTATCATATCAAACCTATATGATATTCAAGATTTACTTATAAATCCATTAGGCAACTCTCTCGAAAGAGGGGGTTGCCTTTTTGGTTTGTATTAATGACGGGGGGGATAAATGAAAAGTTTAATAGCAATATTTCTAATTGTTGCGATAACTATTACTCATAGTGGTTGCGCATCTATATTTTGTGGAACAAGTCAGCAAGTGTCGGTCACATCAGATCCTGACGGAGCAAAAATAGAAATTGATGGGATTAAGCAGGGAAATGCTCCAATGACAATGAACTTAAAAAGAAAAAAGAAGCATATGATTAAAGCAACTATGGAGGGATATGAAGATAAAATCTATTTTACCGAGAAGGAATTTAACCCTGTAACGTTAGTTAATTTACTTGCACTCTGGTTTTTTATTGTTGGCATAGTCATTGATGGTTGCACAGGTGCCATGTATAAGTTCGACCCAGATAATGTAGTTATGATATTAGACCCAGGCGATTCTACTGAATCGGGCAATAATAATAGGAACAGAAACAATGCTTATGTTGAAATTGAAAAATTGGGTGACTTAAAAGAAAAAGGGCTGCTAACAGAAGAAGAATTTGAAAAGAAAAAAAGTGAGTTGTTGCAAATGGAATAATTCATTTGTCATGAGGCAAAAACACAATCAGAGAAAGGAGATGTTTATGAGATCGCTTATTTTTGGTGTTATCGTGCTATTGCTTTTTTGTACTAGCGCAGAAGCCAGGGATGCGAATTATTATCAAAAAATCACTCATAAACTAGGGAGAGGGTGTGAGAATCTATTCGGATGTACTATTGAGATGTTTCGGAGCGCAGAGAAGGCACATGACAGATATGGCAAGCCCAGTAGTTTTATCGGTGCTTTTCACGGCATCGGTAAAGTCATAGTACGTGCCTTAAACGGAGTCTATGATATTGTGACATTTCCCGTAGGAATACCACATTTTGATACAGTTCTGATGGATCCGGAATTTGTCACCGACAATTTTAACAGCAAGCGCTACTCAGCTCCGAGTTATTGAGCAGTCAGCCCTATGCGGTCAAAAGACGGTTTCGAGAAGGAAAAAAGTTAATGAAAATCATTATCGGAATAATTATCGGTGGTGCGATTGGGTTTGCGGTTGGGTATATTGGTAAATGTGCAACAGGCACATGCCCTCTTACGAGTAACCCGATTGTCAGTACTGCCATCGGCGCCCTTATCGGCGCATTAGTGGCACGATATAAGAAAAAGGGGTTGTGACCCCTTTTTTATTTTCTAGGTACATTCACACATTCGTCAGACGTCTGACGAATTGGTTGAGACAGGCTAAATCAGCCGTAAAAAGGCCCCTCGACAAAATGGGGCTTTTTTGATATCATTTGCGGTACATTTCTCGTCTTTCTCTACGCATAAATACCTGTCAAATTTAGCTCTCCCGAAGGGGAGAGGTCGGATATAAAAAAATTAATAAGAAAATTGGGTGTGGAAAAAAGGGTCTTGTGTATTAGTGTTATCTTCTCTTTGTAAAATAATGAAAAATGTAAATCCTTTAATTGCATTTGTAATCATATTTGTATTCATGTACGCAATATTTCTTTGTACAGTTACTAAGGTATACAAATTAGAATTAAATGTATTAATAGACAATTTCACAGTTTTTATCGGATGGTTAGTGGCATTAGGAATCCTTGCACTGCAATTGAAGAAAAACTCGGAAGATAATCGGTCTTTAAAAAGAGAGGAGCTTCGGAAGTCTTTTGAAATAGTGGCGTTTAAGTCAATTAATGAAAAGATAACAGAATTTTCTAAAAAATTATCATCTGTGCACGTAAAGTATCTTATACTTCCATGTCAAATAAAATGGAAAAAGGGGTTACATATAAAAGATCAAAAAAGCTGGTTTGAAAAACAAAAAATGTCGTTAGAGATTTCTAACGATACCATTACTGTACGAGAGGGCGCATCAGGATTTATATTAGCTGTCGAAGCTAACGAAATTGCTATTATTGACTATGATCATTTTAGAAAATATATCCAATTTCGAATAGAGGACTTATTGGATCGTATTGAAGATTTTCGGAAATATTTTGATGAACAACCAATCGAAGATTTATGTGGGCCCGAGAACGAAAATTTTCGAGGATGGTGTAATAAAATTTCTGACTTAACGGTCAATATTACGGCATATTTATCTGATTATAGAATAGAGCTAATGAATCATTTTTTAGGCAATGTGTTTAACAATTTAGTTCCTTTAAGAAAACCGATGGATTCGAAATTTAAAATCCTTAGAGAGGTTGCCCTTAAGGAAGAGGTGCAAAAAGAAGAACAGAGAAGGATTAATCGCGCATTGAACAACCAATAGTAGGTTACCATTTATTTAAATAGTAGTTGTTCAAAATTGTTGAGGAATATGAAAAAAAATAATCAAACGTATATAAAAATTCTGCTCGTCATTGCTGTTTCAGTAACATTGATAATAGTCGCACGTTGGATTAACCTAAATGGCTTTGTTCAAGGCGTAGCATCAATTCCAGCTGCTTGCGCACTTTTGGCCGCGCTTTTCCAGATATTACGAGACCAATTTAATTATGAAAAAGAGGAAGAATTACAAAAAAAACAAGACTTCTTTAATCTTGGTATAACATCACATATGGCGCAAGTTGCATTCGATAAACACGTTGAGTTTTGTGAAGAATACATGAAAGAACTTCATGAGACTGTCAGTACTTTATTTGAGCGCGGTCCTACAGATAAAGTAATGAAACATGTAAGTAATTTTTATGAGTTGAAACACAAATATTCGTTATG
>JAHJGZ010000163.1 GCA_018823795.1 Candidatus Omnitrophota bacterium | reverse complement strand
TGGGATGCTTATTAACATATTAAAAGAATTGAAGAAAAATGGTAATACAATTGTCGTCATTGAACATGATAAAGAAATGATCAGCCATGCTGATCTCGTCATTGATTTAGGGCTCTATGGTGGTGAAAAAGGAGGTACTATAATATATGCGGGAACCGTCAATGGACTTAAAAGATGTAAGCCTTCATTCACCGGAAAGTATTTAAGAGGGGAAGAAAAGATTTTTTTACATAAACGGTATTTAACTCAGGAGAAAAAACAACAGCATAGAAAAAAAACGGAAAAGAAGAGCATTGTTATACATGGTGCCGGAGAACATAATCTTAAAAATGTTAATGTCTTAATTCCATTGAATCGATTAGTCGTTGTTACCGGAGTCTCTGGCTCTGGTAAAAGCACCTTGCTCTATGATGTTTTATTTAATAACTTCTTGCGTTTTCGAGGAAGACCGGTTCATAGTCTTGGCAAGGTTAACTCTATTGAAGGCTTGGAGCATGTAGCAGATATTGTGCTTATTAATCAGACGTCTATTGGGCGTACCCCGCGTTCTAACCCGGTAACATTTATTAATGCTTTCGATGCTATTAGAAATGTTTTTGCGAAAACAAAAAGCTCTCGCTTGAGAAAAATGCGCAGTCGACACTTTTCGTTTAATGTTGAAGGGGGAAGATGTGAAACGTGTAAAGGCAGTGGAAAGATAAAAGTAGAAATGCATTTTTTAGCTGATATATATATAGAATGTGAAGCATGCCGAGGCACCCGATATAAAAAAGAAGTATTAGAAGTAACGCATAAAGGTAAAAATATACATGATGTCTTAAACATGACGATTGATGATGCATTAGTTTTTTTTGAAGAAGTCCATGTGTTACTTCCAAAACTACAAATTTTACGTGATATTGGACTTGGCTACCTCAAACTGGGACAACCGGCAACAACACTTTCGGGGGGAGAGGCACAACGATTGAAACTTGCAGCGCAATTATTGGAAAAAGGGCAACGAAATGTTTTGTTTCTTTTTGATGAACCAACGGTGGGGCTTCACTATCATGATATCAGTTATTTAATGAAAGCGTTAGAGCGGTTATTGGAAAGGGGTAATTCTGTTGTTATGATAGAACATAATCTGGAGGTCATCAAGTGTGCTGATTACATTATTGATTTAGGGCCAGAGGGTGGTGAAAGTGGAGGAGAATTGATTTTTTCCGGGCTTCCTCAAAAACTTGTTAAGGAAAAACGGTCATATACTTGCCGTTTTTTGAAAGATTATATATAAGTAAAGATAATCTTTTAAGTTAAATGTTTATAGAGAATTATAAAAAACTGTAATACTCAAGTTTTCTTATTTTAGTGACGATAGGTAAGTGATAATGTGTATATGATCTTTCATTGTGTTACTTTTGTAATTTATTATATTGCAATCACTTACAAATATAATTGAGGAACCTGCCCTTGACATTAAGGTAAGTTAAATGTATAGTTATACGGATTTTTAATAAAGGCATTCCTAATACGCAAGTTTTATATTAATGAGGTGTTAAATGAATTCAAGACGCTTGAAAATGCATTTCATGAATCATAAGGGGAAGCTATTCATTTGTCTGGGCGTAGCTATCCTTATCTTTTTATCTATCTGGGCGTTAATGTCCCTTGAATCTTTTTATCGTAATATTACTATTGCACAACTTCCTATCAGTATCTTAATTGGGATGGTCCATGCGTTGGTTTTTGTGTACATGTATCAGATCGTTTTGCGCGGTGGCATGACAAAAATGGGTAAAAAGGATGTCAAGGGCAATAAGGTAAATGTTCGTTTTTCTGACGTTGTTGGCATAGATGAAGCAAAAGAAGAAGCATGGGAAGTGGTTAAGCTCATTACTGACCATGCACGTGTACAGAAAATAGGAGGAAAGATTGTAAAAGGAATTTTGATGGTCGGGCCTCCGGGGACAGGAAAAACGCTTTTAGCAAAGGCGATTGCAACAGAAGCCGGCCTGCCATTTCTTGCAATTGCGGCAAGTGAATTCAATGAAGTGTTTGTCGGGGTCGGTTCATCACGTGTCCGGCAGCTTTTTAAAAAGGCTCGTTCTCTTGCCTACGGCTTTGGCGGATGCATCATTTTTATCGATGAAATAGATGTGATTGGACACAAGCGTGTTTTTAATCAATTCGGCGGCAATGAATCGAATACAACACAAAACCAATTGCTTGCTGAGATGGACGGTATGGCAAGCGTTGGTGATAATATTATTGTTATTGGAGCAACCAATGCGGCAGAAAGCGCGCTTGATGCTGCACTTCTACGTCCTGGCAGGTTTGATCGTAAGGTGTATATTCCAACGCCGGGATTAGAAGGTCGGGAAAAACTATTTAACTATTATCTCAATAAAGTTAAACATGATGCAGATATTAATTGTGCGGTGTTGGCAAAAAAAGCAGTCGGTAAATCTCCTGCTGAGATAGAATCTATTGTTAAGGAGGCGGCACTTATTGCCACCCGTAAAGACAAAGAGGTGGTAAGTTATAAAGAGATTTCTGAAGCAATAGAACGTGTTGAGCTTGGCGTTGTTCAGCGTGGCGTAAAAATGACTGATTCTGAACGGGACATGACCGCTTATCATGAAGCGGGCCATTTAATTATTACGTATCTTCTTCATCCTACCGACGATGTATTTAAAGCATCTATTCGGCCGCGGAAGGGTATACTTGGTGTTGTTTATCGTCAACCGCGGGAAGAATATTATGGCCATGATCGTACGAAACTATTAGCTGATATCAAGACAGGATTAGCTGGTTACGTAGCGGAGGGAATTCAGTTTGGTGTCACAACATCAGGAGTTTCTAACGACTTTGAAAATGCAATGCACCTCGCAGTGTTGATGGTCTGGTGCCTCGGAATGGGTGAGTCTGGCTTAATCGGGAGTTATGTTAAACTTCAGGAAAGAAACCTACTTTCAGAAAACTTTAAAAATAGGTTGAATGAAGAATCGGATAAGTTATTACAAGATTGTCTTAAGGATGTGAAGATGGTGTTGACACAGCACAAAAATATTTTAGATCGCTTTGCACATGAACTAATTACTAAAAAAGAACTTGAATATGATGAAATTGAGGCAATTTTTACAGAATTCGCCATCAAAAACCCACGAGAGGAAAAAGAATCTGCTCGGGAAGCCTCAACCGAAGACGCCCGCAATAAGGGAAAAACGTCTGATAAAGAAGCGAACACTGAAGATACAGCCAACTAAGATAAAATGTGTTATAGTAATAAAAATGCATCAATTTATTTCATCCATTACTTCGCATAACATTCCCATCCGTTTTATTTCCATCGTTTGTCTTTTCATATTTCTTTTGAGTTCCTGTACCCCAACCTATAAAGCTGATATGCTCCAAGATTCAATTAAGCGTATTTTAAAGAAAGAATACGATATTGAAAATGTACAAGTTAAGATAATAGGAAAAACGTTGGGAGTGCATCTGCCCCTTGAGAAATTATTTTCTGCGAATCTCGATTCGTTTAGTGACAACACGGACGAGAAAAGCGTTGAGGATCTCTTTAAATTTGATCCACATGCGATGGAAAAAATTGAACATGTGCTCTTTAGCATGTCTCGAGTAATAATGAGTACTGATAGACCACTCGATTTCTATGTTTTAAAAGCCGCGGAGACAGAAACAACAGGAATAGAGCTTATTTTGACAGGATACATATCGGATATGAAACGCGTTCGGTTTTGGGACATTGCGATTTCTGAATACCGGAAGCGGTTGCTTCATGATTTATCAGTTAATCGAACCATTATCTGGAAACGAACAATCAGAGATTTTTTTAATCATATTAGCCAACTTTCTCTGACGGATTTAATGAAACAGTATTTTACTACCACCGTTACGTTTAAAGACATTTCTCCTTTTTTCTATTCACAACTTGCGGAGGCTGAATATAAAGATAAACTACAGTTTAAACTTCTCAGGGTTAAAACAAAACCGATAAGTGAAAAGGAGGTATTGGTATATGTGAAAGTCCACGTTACATACATCCCTTATGAAGGATATGAGCAGTATGAGTTTCTTTTTGAAAATAATGCAGAACATGAGTATCTTTTTATTCTCCAAGCTGAAATGACGTCATATAAGATTCATCGAATAATTCCTTTTTATTATATTGATGAAAATCGCACGGTGCATACACTCGACTTTCCCGAAGAGTTAAAAATCTTTGACAATATCGATATGTGGAGTGAAGAATTTGAACTTGAGGAAGTTTTTATGGGGTCCTTCCTTGCCCAACAACTTACCAAGAGAGTTCAGGCTTTAATAGTACAGGATGAGCGTATACAGAGCATTTTTCCCATAGTAAAGGGTGAATTTACGTATTATGAGCCGATAACGGCCGGTGAAGGGACTGATACAGAAGCGGGTTATTATTCATTTAATTATCTCACGCAAACAAAAGATGATCTATTTAGTCGAGAACGCCAGACTCCCAGCGAGGATGAAATGAGAGGTACCAAACTGTATCTTTTGTCAAAAGTCTTTGAGGAATTCACGAAGGTTGTTTACAGCTATAAATTTAAAGACTTTGAGTATGTGCGATTATATAATGAAATGAGCAAAGAAAGTATCACTATTCCTGCTAATAGGTTAGAACAATTCCGAAAGAACAAAATTACCATTGATGCTTTAATCGGTGGACTATAAAGCATAGCTCTTTTTTCCCCTCTTTAGCTTTCTGACCTTTTTCTTGACAAAACAAGCTTGTATGATATCATCTGTGCATATTTAGCACTCCCTATTCCGGAGTGCTAAATGGTTTTTGTATGCACATTGTTATTATAAGGGAAGAGATATGAACAAGTTAAGTCAAAGAAAAAGCGACATATTACATCACATCATCGATTCATATCGTGAAATAATGCAGCCGGTTGGATCACGTGTATTAACCAAAAAGCTTGGTTGTCATTTATCTGCAGCCACTATCCGCAATGAGATGTATGATCTGGAAGAACTAGGATACATTACTCATCCTCATACTTCAGCGGGGAGGATCCCGACAGATAAAGGATATCGGTATTATGTAGATAATTTATTACAGGATGAAGTAATATCTGAAAATATTGCTAGGACCTTAAAAAAAGAATTTAAAAAGAAATTAGATGATATTGATGATTTAATTGAGAAGACGTCCCATATTGTTTCAGCCATTTCACACGAGGCATGTATTGCTGTTTTGTTCCGTCCGCGTTGTTTTCTTCTTAAGCAAATTAATTTAATTCCTTTAGAGGCGCATCGTATTTTAGTAGTATGGATGAGCTCATCAGGAGTTGTAAAACACGACATTATTGATTTTAAGGAGCATATTACCCAGGAATATCTTCAAAAGATTTCTAACTTTTTAAATCAAGAATTAGTTGGACTTCCTCTTGAACAGATTGAGTCATATCTCTTGCGAAAGCTTTCAAAGGAGCGTGATTCTTTATATCAAGTGTACCAATGGGCAAAGCCGATTATTAAAACAATTTTTACACAGAAAAAACTTAGTGGAAATATTTATTTAGAAGGGAAGAATCATATTTTAGAAAAACCGGAGTTTAATGATGTCAGCACGATTAAGAGAATTTTTGGGATTTTGGAAGACAAGAAAGAGCTGCTCGATTTATTAGATATACATTCCTGCGATACAAATATCAAGATACGTATTGGAAAAGAAAATCGCTGCCATGATCTGTGGGATTGTGCTCTTATTAGTACACAGTATACATTACGTAATGAGTATCTCGGTACTATAAATATTATAGGTTCAAAACGAATGTGTTATGGACATTTAATTTCACTTCTGCAGCATATTTCCTGTTTGATGACC
This sequence comes from Candidatus Omnitrophota bacterium, assembly GCA_018823795.1. Lineage (GTDB taxonomy): Bacteria > Omnitrophota > Omnitrophia > JAHJGZ01 > JAHJGZ01 > JAHJGZ01. The sequence goes on along the minus strand of JAHJGZ010000163.1, from coordinate 497 downwards.
GAAACAGTTAATAAGCTTGAAATAATATAAGGTGGGAGACATTATGAATAGAGATGAAAACAGAAAAAAAGAAAAAGCAGAGGAGAAGATCGAGCATGTTCAACCAGTGAATACAACGCAGGATGTTTGCAAAGAAAAAAATGAACAGATGGAAAATATAGGTAATAAAGTGGGAAAAGAAGAGTTCGATCATAAAAAAGAGAAAAAAGGTAAAGGGGCAAAAATTACTAAGGAGGAACTAAAAGAGCTGCAAAATAAAGCACAAGAACTTGATGCGCTCAAGGATAATTTTTTAAGAAAAATAGCAGATTTTGAAAATGCAAAGAAGAGATTGATAAAAGAAAAAGAAGAATTTGCAAAATTTGCAAACGAAAAAATTGTAGCAGCTTTTCTTCCCGTTCTTGATAATTTAGATCGTGCCCTTGTGCATAGTGAAAACTTGGTGACCACGGATGCGTTGCTTGCGGGTATTCAGTTAATTAAAAAACAGATCGATG
>JAHJGZ010000228.1 GCA_018823795.1 Candidatus Omnitrophota bacterium | reverse complement strand
GAAGTGATTAGTTTTATTGACCAGCTTGCCCCATTTTGTGGATCAGACAATCAAAAGTCATATTTCTTTTCTTATGATACCAAAAATGATGAAAACGGAGATGCGGTTTCGTTTAACCAGTGGATAGACTATCTTAAAGCTATCAAGAATGTTTATGGTCGGCCCATAGACACATTGACAATCTTTTCCCATGGAGATGTTGCTGAAGTAATGATGTCGGAGGCGTTTCATCTGAAAAGTGATATAGAAACAAAGATTGGAATGGAGAGATTAAGAAGAGAAAATATATTATCGAGCAACGCTACTATTCTTCTGTTTTCGTGCAATGTGGGAAAAGGAACTGAAGGAGAAGAATTTGTTCAAAATTTAGCCGACTGGACAGGGGCTCATGTTTATGCAAATAGTACTAATACTGGCCCCAGCCCTAAGGATAATCCTGATGAGCAAGACTGGGAATTGGATGTTGATAAAACCCCAGCAGATCCCGATTCAATGACCCTATCATCTGTAACCGCTAAAATGAAGTCGCTTCTCAAGGAATCTTCATCTGCCTGGCTTGCTTTTCTTGGGAAATGCCCGATCAACCTTATTGTTGTTGAAAGCGAAACTGGTAATACAACTTCTGTAAATCACGACGGCTCCATTGTAGAAGGTATTCCCAATTCAAGCGGTTCCTTTATGGGTGAAACAAAGGTCATTGCTGTTCCTCAAAATAAAAATAATAACACCTATACCATGAAAGTAGAAGGCGTAGATGCCGGCACAGCCAATATCGAAATTATCCAGCCTAACGAAAGTAGTATTATAGAAACTGTGGGATATAATGATGTCCCTGTCTCTGAAGGATCAGTAATCACTGTTACCGTAAGTCAAGCTCAGAGTGATTACACAATGTCATTAGATAACGATGGCGATGGGACAACCGATGCGAGCAAAGCCCCAGACTTTCAAGAGACCTTAGATACTACCACTCCTATCTCTATTTCTGACCTTAAATACTTTATTCAATCTGACTTAGTTGTCTTAAACTGGACAGCTCCTACGGATAATGGAACAACCACACTTTATGAAGTCAGATATGCTACCTGTACCATTACCGATAACAATTGGGATTCTGCTATCATAGCAGGCACAATGACTCCAAAACCAGCAGGTTCTAATGAAACATTTACTGTTACAAACTTACAGCCAAATACCATCTACTACTTTGCTGTTAAGACAAAGGATGATGCTGGATTATGGTCAGGACTATCAAATATCGTCAGCGTAACCACCACCCTTACATCGCAGGTGGGAAAAATTATCTATGTGAGTATAACCGGAGATGATAATAATTCTGGAACAAGCTCAGAACTTGCTAAACGAACTATTCAGGCAGGGGTGGATGCTTGTCCTGTTGGTGGCACGGTTTCGGTTGCTGCTGGGACTTATATGGAGGCGGTTTATATCAATAAGGGGATTGCCTTGGTTGGGAATGGAAGTAATTCAACCACGATTACTGCTGATGGGCTTGGTGGTACAAACACGGTAACCTTTGAGGGCACAGCTACAGATGGGGCAATAATATCAGGGTTCAGGATAACTGGGGCGACAAGAAGCGAAAATAGGGGAGATACTGGTAATGGGATATACTGCATAAATGGTGCAGCTTCAATCATCACCAACAACACAATATCAGGGAATAACTCTGGTATTAGCTGCTACTTCTCCTCCCCATCCATCACAAACAACATCATATCAGAGAATAGCACGGGCATCTGGTGCTACAACTCCTCTCCCTCCAGCATTACTCACAACACAATATCAGGGAATGTCTATAGTGGCATCTGCTTCCACTCCTCCTCCTCTCCTATCACCAACAACACAATATCAGGGAATAACTTTGGCATCTACTGCGACTCTTCCTCCCCTGCTATTACAAACAACACCATATCAGGAAATGGCCCTGGCATCTGGTGCTGCTCTTCCTCCTCCCCAGTCATCACCAACAACACCATATCAGGAAATGGCGATGGCATCGCTTGCCAACCCTCCTCATTCCCAACCATTACCAACAACACTATATCAGGAAATAGCTATACTGGCATCGCTTGCGACTCCTCCTCCTCCCCT
>JAHJGZ010000162.1 GCA_018823795.1 Candidatus Omnitrophota bacterium | reverse complement strand
TTTATAATAATTTACGTTTATTTTAAAAGTTCTCAATCTTGGCATTCTTATTGTATTATTACTTATAGATTGTTAATATAAAAAACCATTATTAACTGCATTGAAAAGAATTGAAAGGAGAAAGGCTATGAAACTAAGAACAAAAAAAGGGTTTACGCTTGTGGAAATCATGATAGTGGTTGCTATCATTGGTTTATTAGTCGCAATCGCAATCCCAAACATTTTAAGAGCACGTTTAAGTGCTAATGAAGGTGCCGCAGAAGGAACGATGAGGACGTATATCACGGCGATCGAGAATTTCCGAGCGGATCAGAATCCTCCAACATTTCCAGCTACGCTAACACCTTTAAGTGCAGCAGCTCCAGCTTATTTAGATATTGTATTAGCTCCTGCTGGTAACGCTGTAACGACAAACAAGTCGGGATATCAGTTTACGTATACACCGGGTGCAGCTGTTGGTGGTTCGATAAATGTGTATACGTTGATTGCACGACCAGGTAATGCTCTTGGAGCAGGATTTGGACAAACAGGAAATAACAGTTATTTTGCAGATCAAAGTGGTGTGATTCGAGTACAGGCAGCTAATCAGGCTCCGGTGGTTGGTGATGCACCGCTGCAGTAAGAATGATTTTTTTGAGTACAACGGATAGGGGTATCAACACTGCCTCTCATAGCACAGAGAGGCAGTGTACCGTTCTTTTGAATGAAAATTAAGCGTATTCGTAAAAAGGCAAACCATTTGAAAAAATGGGACGCAAAACTTAAGAGCCTACAGTCATGAGATCTTTTACAATTCATAACAGCGGAATGATATGACTACGGCAGTCAGTTGTCGAATGGAAAAAAGTTTTGTAGCCTATTTTTTTAAATAGGCTATTTTTTTTGAAACGAATTGTAATAAATATTTTACCGGTATGAAAATAAAGAGGGACAATTGTATATGAGGAAAGCAAGACAGATTAGAAATAAATGTGGTTTCACGTTGGTCGAAGTCATTGTTTCATTAGCCTTGCTCGTAATAACATCTGCGGGCGCTTTATATGCTATTCATATGGCTAACATTTTATCTATTGAGGCTAAAGAGATGACAATTGCAATGAACGATGCCCGCTCTGTTTTAGAACAAGTGAAAATTACAGGTTTATCATCATTGCCGAATAATACAACAGTTAATGCGAGTACTCTATGGGCAAATCTTGCTACGTTTATTAGTAATAATTTAGCATCTGAACAAGTCCAAATCACTGGTGGCAGTGGTGCTTCCCTACGGCAAATTACCGTAACGGTGAGTTGGATTGGACCACGGAATAGAGCGAAAAGCGTACAATTTACTACACTAAAGAGTTTGTTTAACGGCTAAACGTTAAGGTGCAGAATGAAAATTAAGAAAAATGATAAAAATGCAACGTGTACGTATCGCATACAACGACATGTCGGATTTACTCTTGTGGAAATGATGGTTACGGTTGTCATTTTTAGCGTTATGATGGCGATGGTAATGGCGGTTATTAGTACGGCGAATACGACCTATTTTAGTGCAGATGCACGCATTGTAGGACAGGAGGATTTGAGAAAGGCATTAAGAGTGATGATACACGAACTTGCAGAAAGCAATAGATTTCGGGTTTCTATACCAGCGGGTAATGCAAGTCAGATTACATTTCAAATTCCGATTCTGGTTGTAGATGGAGGGTCGTTAAATGGACAAACAGTGGATGATAAGAATAATATCATATTTGGTGCTCGGTCGTTACCAACAACTGTTCCAGATGGAACACAAAACTATGCTCTACGATATTTGTTACAACCTAATAATGATGTCAGCAATTCTAATTCACTTATACGACAGGTGCTGGATAGTTATCCGGCAGGGAATCAAGTGGGCAATGATTTAATAATAGCGAATTATATTGAGGCAATAAATTTTTCTCAAAATGGACAAACACTGTCGATAGCGGTAACGACAGTTAAACATAACAAGTTCGCACGTAATATTCGTACGAGCGGTATTTTTGGAGTTACCTTACGGAATTGAGGTGATCGTTATGAAAATAAATAATGAAAAAGGGGTTCTGTTAATTACGTCAGCATTTCTTATAATAGTTTTGACAGGGGCATCTGCTATGTTTTTTGGGAGAAGTATCAACGAAATGAAAATGGTTGAACGTGAAATGGACCGCCTGGAGGCATATTGTGCTGCTGAAGCAGGCTTTCAAGGGGCATTAAGCGAAATAGGGACGACTAATTATTCAGGATTTATTAATACGTCAAATTTTGCGTCTGTGGGATTATCGATTAATGGGAACGAAGTTTCCCGATGTAGTGCGACAAAGACATTAATTTCAGATAATTGTATTATTATACAATCAACAGGAATATCGGGGACGGGTTATTATATGTCACGTTCTTTGCAAGTAAGGATTGCCCTCGAGTCGGTTTTTTCAAAATATTTTTTATTTGCGGATACAGGGTCTTTTTCATCAGGAACAAACTCACAATATGCTGAACCGTTGCTGGATGTAAATGATGAGGACGGCGATGGTGATACGACTGAAATACTTGTCGATGCAAACGGCAGAGCACGGGTTGATGCGGATGATGATGAACGTGCGCTTATGTACTTTCGAGGGGATTGGGATATTGATGGTGAAGGTGTTAAATTGTATGGCAATGCGTTTGTAGAAGGTGATCTTCAAGTTACCCAGAATAAAGATGATCTTGATGTTCATGGTGACACGTATGTGCAAGGAAACTATGTCAGCAACGGACAGTTAGTTATTGATGATACCTATGACGACGGCAATGATCAGCATGTTTTAACCAATGCTGAAGCAGAGGGAGCACTGCCAGCGTTTAATACGACCTTTTATCAAAATGTTAATAGTATTCCGTCTTTTGGAACGTCGCCTACATCGCGCAATCTTGAATTTGTTCCTTCAGATGATGGGACATACACCATTGTAAATGAATATAATAACCGTAATTATAGCAATTTGATTAATAGTTACCACTTACCATCAAATGCGATTATTTATGTTAATGGTGATGCATGTATTAAAGGAACCATTGCAGGAAAAGTGACCCTTTATACTTCTGATGATCTCCATATACAAGGATCCCTAACGTATAATAATGGATTAGACCATGCTGATGAAAATCATTCAGCGGCCTATTTAGCGGGAGATGTGATATATTTTAATGATCAGGATATGACCGCCGAGGGAATATTTTATGCTGGGCAGGTATCAAACTCTGGTCATGCTAATGATGCAAGCAGGACACTCGACGGTGAACTTGACCTTGGCGGGAAGAATTGTTTTACCTTAATTGGTAATAGAATTTTAAAAGGTAATTCTTTTATGGGACATTATGCACATCGTTTATATCTTTATGATCCTTATTTGCGCAATAATCCTCCTCCGGGATTACCCGTTTCTGCAAAGGTGATTTCGGTTCGGGAGATTTAGTTTGATGAACAAAGCGGTGATATTTTATGAAATACAATAAGGAACGAGGGGTTTTATTAATTACATCAGCGTTTTTGATTACCATTATAACCGGCACGGCAGCAGTATTCCTTATGAGGACGATTTATGAAGCCAAGGCGGTTGAACGTGAAGTTGATCGTGTGAGAGCGTATTGTGCCGCTGAGGCGGGGCTGCAGGGGGTTTTAAGTGAAATTGGAACACAGAGTTACACCGGTTTTGTTAATACATCAGGTTATGGAGCCTTATTATTGATTAACGGCCAGCAGGAGAGCGCCTGTAATGCAACGGTGACGGATGAAACTTCTGATTTTCTTATTGTTCAATCGACAGGGACAGGGAATTTTATCTCTCGTTCTTTTGAAGCGCGGGTATTCTTAGATTCAAATTTGTCAAAATATTTAGTGTATGCGTCTACCTCTTCATTTGCCTCTGGCGACGATGCGCAGTATGGTGAGCCAATGACTGACCCTGATACCGGCCTGGTTATTGTTGATGAAAATGGCAGAGCGCGAGTTCCCGAAGATGCCTATGACCGGGCGGAGATGTATTTTACCGGCGATTGGAACATTAATGGTTCAAATGTAGACATGTATGGCGATGTGTACGTCGGTGATGATTTAAATGTCACTTCTGGGGATGACGGAGATGTTTATGGCGATACTTTTGTTACGGATCAGTATAATGAATCAGGCTCCCTTATCGTTGATGATACCTATGATGATGGTGTTGATAAACGTACAATGACCGTTGATATGCAAGATACACTTAGTACGATAGATTTAAATTTTTATGCCAGTAATAATGATATTGTAGCATTTGGTGGAGCTTCGCAAAGTCGCTATCTTGAATTTGTAGAGTCGGCGGATGGTACGCATACTGTGGTCAATGAATATAATGATCGACAATATTCAAATTTTGTTGAATCCTATGATTTACCGCAAGCAGGTGTTGTGTATGTTAATGGCGATGCATATATTAAGGGGACTATTAAAGGACGAGTAAGCATCGTTGCATCTGATGATATTTGGATACAAGATTCGTTAGGGTATGCAAATGGTTTAGATCATGCTAGTGAAAGTGATGCCGCTGCATTTTTAGCGCGGGATAAATTGTATTTTTGTGGCAGTAATATGGATGTGAGCGGCATTTTTTATGCGGAAAGGATAGCGAGTGCTGATCCTGCTTTTGATGCTGCATATGATACCAATGGAAATTATAATCCCAATGCAAAACAACAATTGCGGATTAGAGGAAACCGTATTATTAATGGCACGAGCAATTTGAGTTGCTATCCCGATCGCGCGTATATCTATGACCCTTATTTAAAAAAATTTCGTGCGCCGGGGCTTCCGATAACGTCTGTAGTTTCTTTTGTAAGAGAAATATGAAGTCTGTTAATGAAAATCCGCAGAGACTAGCGTGAATTTTTATTGGAACAACTTGTTTCAAATAGTACGATTTGAGAAAAAAGTATAGCCTTAAGCTGAAAAATATAGTATAAATATAACACGTTGAGAAAGGTGTCGTATGAATAAAAACACTCTTATGATTATAATAGTGATGGGTATCATAATAGGCTTGTTGTATTTTTATATGTATCATCAAGTTAAAACCACTGAAAACTTATTAGATGATGCGTCATTACGTCAAAAACCTTTTTCGACGGAAGTAGTTTATCAAGCCCCACCAGAAAATAAGAAAAAAGAAGAACCAAAGGCAGGCGTCATGCCTCATGTTGAAGTTGGTAATGATAGTATTGGTGAACTGCCAAAAGAAATGGAAGTTTTTGCAGGAGATTGAAGTACTCCTCAGATGGACAAACAAACCGGATATTAGTGCTAGAATATGAGTAATAACAAAAGTGAAGTGAAACACAAGCCGGCCGGTTTTTTTTCAATGATTAGAAAGTCGTTATTTTTTTTAGACCCGCCTCAAAATAGCCTCGGTATTAGTATTGGACATCAAAATATTATTATTGTAGAGCTCAATAAATCTCAGGAAGTTCCTCGTATGGTTCGACTTACCGTACAGGAGGTTCCCGAGGAGAATGCCAATATTACTGACATACTTAAGGCTATGTTTCAAATGGGAGGATTTAGTAACACTTTTATTAATGCTTCTCTTTCAGGAAAGGCGGTTATTATTCGTTTTTTGAAATTTCCTAAAATGAGTAAAAAAGAACTTCGTAGTGCATTAGAATTTGAAGCAGAAAAATATATTCCATTTAAAATAAACGATATCTACCTTGATTTTTCCGTACTCCGGTCTGATAGTAATATGAAATTTGTTGAAGTGGCACTGGTTGTCGCAAAAAAAGACGCAGTTCATGAATTATTAACACAATGTCAACAAGCAAATCTCAACGTGAAAGCAATCGATACAGATGCTTTTGCGTGCTGTAATGCATTTTTAGCTGCATACCCAGAGGAAAAAATGAAAACAACAGCATTGATAAATATTGGTGCGAAATTAACTAATTTAGTAATTATGTCTGAAGGCATGCCAGCATTTAGTCGTGATATTTATTTTGGTGGAGATGATGTTACGAAAGGATTAAGTAAACAGTTACATATTAATCTACCGGAAGCTTCAAAGTTAAAATATAAAATTAATGATTCACATGATGAGCGTATAGAGACCATAGTTCAAGGAATCCTTAATCATTTAATTACCGAAATAGAATTGTCATTTGACTATTTTGAGAATCACTTCCAAAAGAAGCAAGAACCTGTTGAGGTGATCTATCTTGTTGGAGGAACATCGCGGTTGGGAGGGCTTGCGGATTTATTCGAAAAATCATTACGGACTAAAACAGTGTTATTTGACCCCTTGCGATGTGTGACCGTTGACAATTCTGTGAATCAAAGCGTCGTAGAACAGTACGCAAATAGCCTTGCTGTTCCTATTGGGTTAGCTCTTAGGTAAATATATCGATATGATTTATATTAATCTCCTACCCCCAGATGAATTTAAAAGGGTGACGTTTAGCCAAAAAAGAACAGCGGTTATACCTCTTCTTTTTATACTTTTCTTCTCACTGCTTCTCTTATGGATCGGTTTTATATTTTCCATATCACATTTAAAAATGTTGGCTTATACAAATATAGCGACATTGGAGAAAATTAAACCGCGTAAAGCAACGATTGATATATTATGGCAGGAACTTCATAATGAACTGATAGTAAAGAAGGGTTGTATTGAAACTATGATGATTTGTAAATTGGAGTGGGCAGAAGTCCTTAATGTGATTAGTGATTTCACTACGCAAGGGATCTGGTTAAGCCGTTTAGATCTTACAAACAAGGATAATGCGTGGCTTTTAACTATTGGAGGATTTGCAAAAGAGGTGACTGACCGCTCAATGATCAAAGATATTGGAAGTTTTGTTACGGGTGTAAAAAATCATCTTGAAGCAAGTCTTATGAAGAGGGTGGAAGAAGCGAGCGAACTTAAAGATTTTATTGAAGTTTCAACCGTAACAAAAAGAAAAAGAGCCTACAAAACTGAATTAACTGAATTTATAACAACATTCAAAATAAAGATATGATACGATTCCCGTTTCTTACTTTTTTAAAGTACTTTGATAAGAGAGTGTTACGGAATATCATTATATTAATAATTCTCAATATTGCCGTAGTGGCTTTTTTATTCCTTGCTGTTAAACATCACAAACGACTTCGTATTCGGTTACATGATCTTGAAAATGATATAATACGATCAAATCGTAAAATTGATGAATACCCAGCATTAATAACGGAAAAGCTTGCAGTTGAAAAGTTTGTCAATTATTATACTGACCAATTGATAGAAGAAAGAGAGAAGACACGATTGCTCGGAGAAATTTCTGATCTTGCAAAAAAGAGCGAAGTTTCTATTATAAGTATGAGTCCTCAAATATTTACGAGGAAATTACCCAAAGGTTTTGCTACCTATTTTAAACCGCTCAGTTACGAATTGAAACTAGACTGCGGCTATCATGAATTTGGTGCTTTCCTTAATGGTATTGAACATTTTAATTGTGTCTTAATTGTTGAACAAATAAATATCGAACCTGGTGAAGAGAATAACCGAATCCACTCAATAAAAATATTGTTGACCACGTATGCTAAAATATAATAATCCTTTTTTGAAAAGTGTTTTTATCGTAGGGGTTACACTGGGGATTTATTTTTCCTTTATGGGCAAGTTTTTGTTGGCAAAGGGGGGTCATTTCATGTATGATAGTAAAACAAAGAGAGATCCATTTGTTTCACTGATTGGTGAAAACGTTCATCTCACTGATGTTGAATTGCTTGAATCGATAAGTGAAGTTAATGTAGAGGGTGTGATCCTTGATCCGGTGAAAGGATCGGCCGCAATTGTGAATGGGCAGATTTTACGAATCGGTGATTATATGGGTGGATTTCAGTTATCAGAGGTGACGCGCTATCAGATTACTATGCTGCGTGATGGTAAAGAGTACAACTTAGTATTTCGAAATAAAGAAGAAGACGAAAATGTATATGATGGATTAAGATAAGCAGGGAGGTATTTGATGAAAAGGAAGTCATGGATAAGGACATGTGTAGTGCTGATGTGCACTTGTGGGCTAATATGTCCTAATAGTGTCGCTTATGGACAAGATACGAGTGCTTCTGCAGTGGTAGAGGGTGAGAACGATATAAGTGCTACTATGGTAGAGGAGAGTGAGGATGATGCAGATGAGAGTGGCACAAGTAACGAAGAAAATGCTGATGTAGCAGCAGCAGCTACTGATGTAGAAGCAGAAGATGATACTCAAAAAAAGAAAGAGCCATCTGAGAAGGCTGGTCATGTTACCCTCGATTTTAAAGAGGCCGATATCCTATTAGTCTTAAGGCTCTTGAGCTTAAAAAGCGGAAAGAATATTGTAGCAGGACCGGAGGTTGCAGGAACGGTAACGATTCGTTTACATGATGTTCCATGGGAGAAAGCATTAGATGTGGTTTTACGAACTTATGGATATGTTTATGAACGTGACGGGAATATCATTCGTGTTACGACAAGGGAAAATTTGGAAGCCGAGGAATTAGTTACTGAGACCTTTGTTCTTAATTATTCCACTGCCGCAGAAGTTGAGGATTCTATTTCAGAAATTATTTCTGAGCGGGGTAGATTAAAATCGGTGACCAGAACAAATACAATTATTGTGACTGATATTTCGACCAATATTTATAAAATAGGTGAAATTATCAAGCGGCTTGATAAACGGACACCGCAAGTTTATATTGATGCAAAAATTGTAGAAACGTCTCAAAAAAACACAGACGTGATGGGTGTGCACTGGGGGAATCAGTCACCATTTACGGCGACGGCATCTTCGCGTAATTTTACATTTCCATGGAAGACGACACAAGGAGGTGGTTTATCAGCCTATCTTCCTGGTGATGTTGGTTTTACTCAGGATGCTGGTGATGATGTGACGCCGTACGGGTTTAGTGACGAAGGTGTAGGAACATTAGATATGGCAAATTTTGCGGCAACGTTAAATTTATTAAAATCTTTTACTGATACAAAAATTATAAACAATCCGCGTATTGTTGTCTTAAGTAACCAAACTGCGAAGGTACAGATTGGGTGGGAATATCCGATCCCTTCCTATGAAAGAAATGAGACAACCGCCAGTATGGAAATTACCGGTTATGAGGCGCGTGATGTTGGTACGGTGCTCAAGGTGACACCTCACGTTAATGATGCGAATGAAATTTTGGTAGAAGTTGAACCTGAAGTCAGTGCATGGTACGAAAATCAATCTTTTGGAAACACTACCGCTCCTGTATTTTCGACGACAACCGCCCAAACCCAGGTTTTAATTAAGGATGGTGAGACGATAGCGATTGGCGGCTTGATCTCAGATTCAATGTCTGAATCGAAACAAAAAGTTCCTATTCTTGGGGATATTCCTTTCATCGGACGAATGTTCCGTCATAGAGATTCGAGTGCATCTTCTGGAAAGAAAGAAACCATTTTTTTTATTACGGTTACGATTATTGATACTGAGGGTCAGCCAGAATATAGTATTTTTTCGTAAGAATGTTAGTTATGTATGAGACAATCTTCATTCGTGATTGATATAGAGTTTTCAAAACAAAAAGAGCTTATTTATATTTCTCATCTTGATGTTGTTCGATTATTTATGCGGACATTTCGGCGAGCAGACCTCCCACTCGTATATACTCAAGGATATAATCCTCATCCCAAGATTAGTTTTAAAAGAGCATTGCGCTTGGGCGTAAAAGGAAACAAGGAAAAAATGACTATGTATTGTACTCACGCGATAGATATAAAAAGTGAAAAGAAAAATCTCAATGCGCTTTTGCCAAAAGGGGTTACAATTTCAAAAATGGTGCATAGAAGAGAAAGGTGATTATTCCGTGAAAAAAGTTATATTAATCAGCCAGGAGAGTAGAGAAGTGAGGATAGCAATACTCGAGAATGCTCTCCTCGAAGAATTTTATATAGAACGTCCTGAAGCGCTGAAACTCTATGGCAATATTTATAAAGGAATTGTAAAGGCAGTTCTTCCTGGTATTGGAGCTGCTTTTGTTAATATAGGTACAGAAAAGGATGGGTTCTTGTACTTGGAGGAAGAGTCGTTGACTGACATTGATGATGTGCCCAACAGTTTTTTGGGGATTCCATTGGTTGCTAAACAAAAGAAGACGTTTAATGATGAAAAAATGAAAGTAGGCCAAGAGGTTATTGTTCAAGTTGTCAAAGAATCAATTCGCAATAAAGGGCCACGGCTGACGCGTCGTATTTCTACTCCTGCACGTTATGTGGTGATGATACCCGGCGGAAAGATGGTGGGTATATCAAGACGCTTAGAAAATCAAAAGGAACGTGAACGGATTAAACGTATTCTCAAGGAAATTAATATTCCCTCTGATGCGGGATTTATCGTGAGAACTGCGGGAGGAGGAAAAAGTAAACAGGAGTTTATTCGTGATATCAAATATCTGACACAAAAATGGAAACAAATTCGTCATGAAATCCGACGGAAAAAAGCCCCTTCGCTCATATATCAAGAATTGGGTTTGATTGAACGAATTATTCGAGATAATTTTACCGAAGATACGGCAGAGATCGTTGTTGATAGAAAAGACATTCAAAAAAAAGTGCATAAGTTTTTAAGGACCTATTTGCCGCGATATAAAGGTGGGGTAAAACTGGTACAGGGGAAAGAGTCACTTTTTGATAAATATAATATTGAGAAGGAAATCGAGCGTACGTTCCGCCGGAAAGTAACGCTTCAGTGTGGTGGTCATGTGGTTATTGAGCAGACCGAAGGGTTAGTTTCAATCGACGTTAACAGTGGAAAGTTTACCGGTGTCAGCAACTTAGAAGAGACGGCTTTTCGTACCAATTGTGATGCAGCTCGTGAGATTGCACGACAAATCAGACTTCGTGATATGGGGGGAATTATTATTATTGATTTTATTGATATGGATAAATATGAAAACCGCAAAAAAGTTTTCAGAGTTCTTGAAGAGTCAGTAAAACGTGATCGTGCGAAAACAAATATTTTACAGATATCAAAACTAGGTCTTGTTGAAATGACCCGACAGCGGATGAGGCCCTCACTTGAAAGCGCTGTGTATGAAATGTGCCCGTACTGTGAAGGACGAGGCGTTGTTAAGTCGGTGATTACGATGTCGATTAAAGCGATACGGGAAATAAGAAAAGCATTAGTCAGCAAGGGGCGAAAAAAGGTAGAGGTGAAGGTGCATCCCCGTGTTGCTGAGAGACTAATAAATCAAGAAAAGAAAGTGTTAAAAGCTATTGAATGGGAGTATAAGAGTAAAATATTAATTTTATCACAACCTCAGATGCATATCGAAGATATTAATATTTCTCTTTAAGAAGTTTTCTTTGTGTCCTTAGGTGTGCAATAAGCTTCGAAAAACGGGTATCCGTTTGTATGTTTTGCAAATCCGGATCATTTTGTAAGTACGCAATATCATGGTAGCCTAAAGCAATAGCTTTTTGTAAAGCTTCAAATGATTTATTCGTCATTTTGAGCAACGCATAGCTACACGCAAGATTGTAAAAAGCGGTTTCATCATTATGCTTTAAGGTAACCAGTTTTTTATCAATTTCTAAGCCTTTTTTATATTTTCCAATTTTCGTATACGCATCCGCTAAAGGAATAAGCGCATCAACAAAATCTGGATTCTCCTTGATGAGTTTTTCATAAAATGAAATTTCAAATTGAAGCAACTCATTATTACGTAATTTCTTCATAGTATTTAACAAAGGAAATTTTTCTGTTATAATATACACACATTTTTTACTTATTCTACAAAAGATAATATCAAATAAATAGTTTTTAATCAATCATGAGCATATATTTGTACTATGCTAAATAATTATCAGACTATTCAGTTTTGTGAGCCTTTGCATGTTTTATATGGTAGCATAGGTGTGTTACTCGTTCTATTAATATTCAAAATATATATACGGGAATATAAAGCTATCCGTGAATCGTGGAACATCTTCAACAAATTATGTGATGTGTATAGAGTTGATGCATCTGACAGGAAGACGTTAGCGTATATTTTTATGAAGCTATCATTGCATCGGCCACATATGTTTGTTAGTTCTTTACATTTTTTTGACGATTATTTTTTGCGTATTATGGTTGCGATTGACAAATCGAAGCGACTCTATGTATTTAAATCAGATCTTTTAAGGCTTTATTCTCAAATAAGAAATAAGTTGGTTGTTATATATCCGGCTCAATCTGAGAAACGTGCAATGCCCCGTTTTAAAATTATTGACCCTCTTTTTTTTACACAGAAAGAGAAAAGTGAACCCAAGCGAGGTTTATTGTTTAACATTAGTGGTGGCGGCATACATTTTTTTACAAAGCATCCCATAGAAACGGGAATGAATATAAAGGTAAGTTTTGATAGCTATTTTTTTTCTACTATTACGGCCCGCGTGCTTGATGTAGTGAAAAAAGCCGATGTGTTTATTATCCGTGCACGGTATTTGTTGGTGTGATTGAACCGGTGGTAATAATTAATGAAATGTAAAGGAGTAGATGATCTAAAATGAGAAACAGTTTATCAGTAATTGCAGTTTTTTTTATACTCTTTATCGGTACTGTTGTAGTTGTAAATGCCTATGAATGGGATAGGATTGAAAAGGAAACTTTAGAAATTGAGGAGGGGGAAAGTGAGTCAACACCCACACCTTTTCTAAATAACGAACGTGATATTAAAGATGAATGGAGCGTTATTCGAGAAAATTATTCCGAAGAAAATGAACTGGAAACAACGGCTCTGAAAGATGAAGCGGAAACTTCTTGGGGTGAACCGTTTAAAAGCGTCGATGGGAAAACAGAGGAGATGGATGCACAAGAACGTACCGATGAAAGCATTGGTTATGAAATGCAACGGCCTATAGTTTTACAGCCGTTTGAAAAATCAACGTCGGTCGAAGAAGCCTCATCCGATATTGTGCGAGACACAAAGGAAGTCGTTTCGTCTGTTTCAGCAGCAGAAGAAAACGAGGAACTCTCTCGTCGTGATACAGCGGCGGCAGAAATGGAAGAAAAATTACCGGTTGTGAGTGTGGCCGATTCCGTATCAGAAAAGAAAAGTTTTTTTAGGGGCTGGGGAAAACAGGCACCACAAGAAGAGGACACGAAAAGAAAGAAAAAAAGTGTAGCGCTTCAAGATACACATCAACAAAAGAAGAAGGATGCGGCAACCAAAGACTCGTCCGTTATATTTGTACAAGGATGTCCGACATGTAAGAAACATTTTGTAAATAGATCTTTAATCTTTTGTCCCCGTGATGGAACGCCATTGCAAAAGATCAAAAAGGAATAACGTGCCGTAACAGTATAGAGAAAAAAGGAGGTATGTACACATGAAACGTCGAATGCGAAAAGAAACTGATGGAAAGCCTCAAACAGAACGACGTCGTTATAAACGATTTAATTGCAAATGCCGTTTACGCTATCAAGTTACGATGGAAGGAAATCTTAGTGATTTAAATATTGCAGAAAGTCAAAATATCTCGCAGTCAGGGATACTTATTAATACTAATTGGCCTCTTCCTCTGTATGCTACGGTTGCTATTGAAATGGATTCGGCAACGATAGAACGGTATATTAAGCAGGATCTTATTAAAAATTATATTGAACTTGAAAAATGTCCTGAAGATGTAATCCGTATATTTGGAACCGTAATCCACTGTCTAAAAATAACGGATGGCAGTTATGATGTTGGAATTCATTTAGTCAATAAATGACCTTTATAAAGATACTTATGGATGATTCTACTAAAAAAGTTGAAAAAAAAATGTCTAACGAAGCAATAGACCACGATCGTAATCGTATTCTAATTGAACATATGCTTGATATGTATAAACAAAAGGTAGCATTGAATGCGACGACTGAACGTGAGGAAAGACATTGTGCTGATCTGAAACAGGAAAATAGAGAATTGCAAGAGGCTATTATGCATTTAAAACAAAAGATCGATCAGACAGAACATCAGATGACAGAACAAAAAAAATGCATCGATTCCCACATATCGATAATTGATACGCTTGAAAAAGAGAAACGAGAACTCTATCAGGCATATGAGCGCCGCATACGCGAGAACGAAGCTTTGAAAAAAGAGCTTATTAGCGTAAGCCAAACAGCACAAGAGTCATTAGCAAAAAATGACCATGAGTTCTTAAAACGGCTTAAAATCGCAGAAGAACATATTTTTTTGCAAAGCGAACTGGTCAACAGTGAAAAAGCAAATCGTGTTTTATCTAATCTTGTGAGTCAGCTTAAAAGTGGTTTGAATAGAACACAAAAGAAACAGAAAAATGGGCAGCGCGATGAAGAAAATAATTAACCTATTTGTGTGCGTGGTATTGGTTGCTTTCTTATGTATGCCACCAGTAAGTTTGGGCAGCGACAGTGCATCGTCTCCGGATGCATCAAGCTTTGCTTCATATGGTAGTTATGAGGAAAAGGATGAAGCGTTTATCCCTTCACGGATTTCACCCGTTAAACTAGTAACTTTTCCTATCATGGCAGTGGCGGTACCAGTTGTTTTCCCGGGATATTATATTTATACGAAAGAACCTAAACTTAAGCAGTCATTTACGAATTATTGGCGGTGGATATATTATAAAGTTTCCTATGATACGAAATCAATTGTTGATCAAGAGCTCACATTCCCCCGACCATCGAAGGTAAAAACGAAGCGATATAAAAAGAGAAAGCCGATTCAAAAGAAAAAAGGTACCTACCTCCCTGAGGATAAAGAAGTTCGGGGTAAAATCAAAGCGACGCACAAATCGAAAAAACAAGCATTGCGAAAACGTAAACAAGAGAGCAACAAAACGAAAGAAAAGACTGAACGTTACGCAGAAAAAATAGTAGTGCTTTTAAAGCAAGGAGAAGAACAGTGTCAAAAAAAGGATTACAAAGATGCAACACGGACATACAAAAAGGTATTGAAATATAATTCTGAAAATAAACACGCACAGAGAATGATAAAAATAATATCTGGATTACAGAAATCACAAAAACGTAAACGTGTTAGTGTGCGAAAAGATAAGAAACACCGCCATGAAGAAAAAGTGCAGATGCTCTTGCGTCGCGGAGAAGAACAATGTAAAAAGGAAAATTATAAAGGCGCATTGCGATTCTATAAAAAAGTTTTGACATATGATTCAGATAATGAAAAAGCACAGAACATGATTCAAGTGATTTCCAAGACACTTGAATCGCCGCAACATAAACCTATACGTGAGCAGAAAGTAAAAGAAAAATCCCCCGCGGAAAAGATTCAGATGCTTTTAAAACAAGGAGATGAACAGTACCAAAAGAAGAATTATAAAGATGCGGCACAATTCTACAAGGATGTTTTAACCTATGATGTAGATAATAAACGGGCACAGAGGATGATAATAATCATTTCTGGGATAGAACTTTCACAGAAATATAAAGAAGCCGTAGTGTCGTCAAAACCTCCCACAGAAAAAGTCAAATAGGCGGTTCAAAGGAAAGAAAACTATTTCCATTATGTCCTCTCAACAGCGTACATTTATTACAAGTATGATTATTGTATGCCTTTTGTGTATGCATGTGGGATGCGCACAGCTGATGTACCTTCCCATTTTTATCATTAGCATTCCTTTCCAAATAATCAAATTGGTATTTGCTCTCCTTCCGTTAGCAATTAAATACGCTCCTCTTGCATTACTTTTTGTCTCTAAGGAGCATGAGGATAGCATTGATAACTTGCACGATGTTATTAATACGATTAATAAAGATGGTACCGTATGTACAATAAACGTCTGCTCCATTTCACCAACAGTTTTGTGCTATAAAATGGAACTCGTCTCAACACCTTGTGACAAGACTGCCGTTGCGGCAGAGATTGAACGTATACTAACACAATACGATGAATCGCGTATTTTATTTGCCTATAACTTGGAAAAGACCTATACACCAGAAGTGCTGTTTTCACTATTTAATTATATGGTCCAAGAAGATATTAGGGTGGGACAGGATAAGAGATTAGAATTGTCTTCGCTCTTACCGGACAGAAAAAAATCATAATAAGCTCAAGATTATAATACGGCAGCGAAAAGGAATCAGTTGCCATTGCTAATGAAGGTGGCGATACTGGCTAAAAAATATGAATAATATCGAATAAAGTATCGTTAATAGAATGAAAAGGGGTGCTGGGTGAATCCGCGGCTCGAAAAGGATCAAAAAGAACAGAGTTTAATCCAACGGTGTAAAGGGGGAGAATTCCGTGCCTTTCGCGAACTTGTTGAACAATATCAATCACGTATCTATGCAGTTTGTTTTGGTATCGTACGGAATCGGGAGGATACATTTGATGTTATGCAAGAGGTGTTCATTAAAATTTATAATTCAATTAAACATTTTTCTGGTCAATCAGGCTTGTATGTATGGATATATAGAATAGCAGTAAATACAGGGCTTGATTTTTTTAGAAAAAGAAAACGAAAACAAAAAATAATCGAAAAATCGTATCAAGATGGTGGCACGGTGAAGGGAGGGAGTCATTCTCAATCGCCGGCAGACATAGCTGTTTCACTCGAACTTAAAGATCTAGTACATCGTGCGATTGCTAAATTGCCAGATAATCACAAAAGCATTATTGTATTACGAGAGATCGAAGGGCTTTCGTATCAGGAGATTGCAAAAATTATGGAGTGTTCTGAAGGAACAGTAATGTCACGTCTTTTTTATGCCCGAAAAACGCTTATGACTCTTTTAAAAAAATATATGGCTGTTAACGGAGATCGTCAAAATGAAACCACGTAAGCTGTGTCATCGCATACACGCATATTATGATGGACAACTTCAGGGTGAAGAGGTGCATTCATTTTGTGAGCATGTAAAAACGTGTGTCCGATGTCAAAAAGAGTTAAAAAAACTTAATCGACTAACTGATTTTATCAAAGTAAGCCAGAGCTCCATTCCCGATGAATCAGTTTTTAACCTTCTCTGGGGGCAGGTTGAAGAAAAGTTGGTGAGAGAAGGTTTATCTTTTATCGATATTCTTAAAAGTTATCATAATACTATTATTGCGTATATTAAAATGGTTTTTAAGCCATTAGTTGCTGTTTGTTTTGTGTTTTTATTAATAATGTTACCGTTCTTTGAACAAAAGGAAAAACACGTCATAGTTCAGGATGAAGCAAAGGTAAAAAAAATTCGAAGCAGTACGAATACTATTTTGCTTTTCAAGACAAAAAAGAAAAAATGGACTGTTATGTGGGTACTTCCTATATCAAAACAGGAGGAAAAAAAAGATGTTCTATGACAATGGTTTAATAAGAAAATTTGTTTGTATTTTTTTGTGTGGTTTCTTCATTATTTCTATGCCAATTATTGTACGAGGCGACAATGAGGTTTCTGTTCAGGTGACTGCCATTATGGCAGCACATGAGTCTGATTTTGTTGATCCTGAGCTTATATTCATTGCTGATGAAGTAAAGACTCTCTTTACGTACTCATCCTTTAGGAAGATTAAGCGATACACTATTCTTCTGGGTGATAAACAACGCGATAGAATTACGCTTCCGCGTAAACAAGACCTTGTGATTTCCTATAATGGTGTAGATGAAGAGGGGAAAATTGCATTAACGATTTCTATGGGGGATATACTGAATACTGATATTACCCTTATTGATGGCGGCCATATTTTAATTGGTGGTCCAGAGTATGAGGATGGAACGCTTATATTATTGTTTGAAGCAAAGAAGTGAACATAATGCAATCAAGGAAATGAGTAGAATTATGAAAAAAATAGTATGGAGTATGAGTATCGTATTTTTATTAAGTGGTTGTATTTATTCAATTGAACTCAGCCCACAGTATGAACGAGTGGATTCTGATGTGTTGCATCCCTTAGATGTACGTGTGTGTCTTGACACTATTTCAAGTTGCCTGATGCAAAAGTGTAGAAAACGTTCTGGAAAGGAATTAGCTTATATTGACTCGATCTTTGTGCATACCGTACAAGAGGAAAATTTTTTTAAAACTGTTGTGCCGCACGGAAGCGACGCAGATCTGTATATTGATGTTATTCATTATCCGCGTATTGCTTCTGATATTCCACACAAACAGTCGCTCTATTGTGATATTATGACACTGTCAGGGATTGGATTTATTACTCCAATTCCTTTCCCTTTCTTTATTGATGCAAATGGTGTTGTGCAATTAAAGACAAAAATTGATGGGGCATGGTATACCGTGAAAGAATACAAAGTACATTTTAAAAATACGGTGTGGGCTGCAAGTATTTTAGGTGCTCGGTATAAACGGTATAAAATTCAGGAACAAATCGTGTGCTATTTAGTGCCGATTGTCATTGATTATATGAAACGCGACTATGCTTTTTTTAAACAATTTGAGACAGCATCGAAACAAAAAAATATTGAGCAGCTTAAGAAGTTAGTACACAGTACCTCACAGTAATTACCTGTTTCTGTGGCAATTATTTTACCACTGACGAAGTAATTTCATTTGACAATAGTACAATTGTACATACAATAAGGTACATGAAAACACAACTTAGCGAACGGAAGTGAATCTAAGTTGTGTTTTCATGTACCCAGCACCCAGCAGAACAAATATGTATTATGTGCATGTTCAAAAAGATATTAAAAATAGAAATATTTATTATGGATATACGCATGATTTAAGACGTCGCTATAAAGAACATAACGCCTATAAGAAAAAAAGGGATTTGCCTTAGTACGAAGCATATAGATTAGAAAGCGACGTTCGGAGAAGAGAAAAAAGATCAAAACAATATGGCCGCATGCAGTGGTCTTAAATCATGCATTAAAGATACGCTGAAATAATGTAACTGGGTGCTGGGTTAAATTCGCCCCTTCCTATATTAAATTAAATAATGGAAAGGGACACATTAAAAGAGGAGGAAGTTAAAAGATGATATCGTACAAAGACTTAGGGTTGGTGAATACACGTGACATGTTTAAAAAGGCTATGGCAGGAAAATATGCTGTTCCTGCTTATAATTTTAACAATATGGAGCAGATCCAAGCAATTATTATTGCCTGTGTTGAAACACAGTCGCCGGTCATTTTACAGGTGTCAAGTGGGGCTCGGAAATATGCAAACCAAACATTACTACAATATATGGGGCAAGGAGCCGTTGCAATGATGAAAAACCATGCGAAAGAAAAAGGGTTGAAAGAGATTCCTATTGCCCTCCATCTTGACCATGGTGACACATTTGAACTGTGTGAATCGTGTATAGAATCGGGGTTTTCTTCTGTTATGATTGATGGGTCACATCATTCATTTAATGATAATATTGCTCTTACCAAAAAGGTGGTTGAGTTCGCCCATCAATATGATGTTACTGTTGAAGGAGAACTCGGCGTGCTGGCAGGCATTGAAGATGATGTATCTGCTGAAAAATCGACGTATACGCAACCGAGTGAAGTTATCGAATTTGTAGAAAAAACCGGTGTTGATTCGCTTGCTATTTCGATCGGTACCTCACATGGGGCAAATAAGTTTAAACCAGAACAATGTACCAAAAATGCAGATGGAGTGTATATACCGCCTGAACTGAGATTTGATATTTTAGAAGAAATTGAACAAAAAATTCCCGGATTTACTATTGTGCTTCATGGATCATCTTCGGTACCAGTTGAAGCAGTAAAAATAATAAATGCAAATGGCGGAGTACTGAAAGATTCAGTCGGCATTCCCGAAGAACAGATCAGAATGGCAACTCGCTCAGCGGTGTGTAAAGTTAATATCGATTCAGATGGTCGATTGTGGATGACCGCTGCCATTAGAAAGCATATGAAAGAAAAACCGGCAGATTTTGACCCTCGTCAGTATTTAGGGCCTGCCCGGGAAGTATTAATTACTATGTATAAGCATAAAAATGAGCATGTGCTGAATTCAGCGGGAAAAGCATAATGAGTGATCGGCTAAGATACAAAAGATTGTGATGTGTGGAACGTATCTTAGGTATTTGAGTTAGTCGTCTTATATGATATACTATGCACTCTATTTGATAGAGAGTGAAAATTGTTAGGGCATTTTAAAAGGGGAGTTAGCTAGAGTGTTAAGACATGAGACAAAAGAGATAACTGATTTGGTGCTTAAAGCGGCAAAGAAAGCACGGAAAGAAACGGACTCAGAGCCGGAACCTGAGTTGACAAAGCCGATCAAATGGCCAGTGAAGTGTACGGTGGGGCCAGGTCTCGAAGGTGCTATTGCCTGTGAAACGAAGATCGGGTATGTTAATGGTTCAAAAGGGTGGCTTGTGTATCGCGGGTATGATATTTTTGACCTTTGTGCATATTCAACGTTTGAAGAGGTATCATATTTACTCCTGAAAGGGCATCTGCCGACCGTTACTCAGTTGGGTAATTTTAAAAAGAAATTAATTCAGTATCGCCATATGCCCAATACGCAACGTTTACTTATGAGTTTTCCTATTGAAGATATGAATGCTATGGCAGCATTACGGCTGGGGACGAATCTTATGCGGCATGAATTTACCTATGACGACACTGATGACTGGAGGCCTGATCTTAAGAGCGTTATTGGTGCTGATGAAGATTCTATACCGATGGAGACGGTGCCGAGAGGTGAGAAGCGTGCTATTTATGAATTTGGCAGTAAAGAGCGAGGCAAAAAATTTGAAAGTGATAGTCTCGGTCTTCAACCTGCCTCTGGTCTTGATTCATGTTACCATCTCATAGCAGGTGTTGCCTCTATTGCTGCTGCGGTTGCGCGTATACGAGCAGGACATTTGCCGTTAGAACCTGATCCAGAGTTGAGTCATGCGGCTAATTTTATTTATATGATGACGGGGCGTCGTCCAGCGCCTCTCGAAGAACGAGTGATGGACATCGCATTAATTCTTCATGCAGATCATGGTATTAATGCAAGTACCTTCGCATCAATGGTCGTCGCTTCAACACTATCTGATTTCTATTTTTCTGTCGGAGCGGGTATTGCGGCATTAAATGGACCATTACATGGTGGTGCAAATGAACAGGTGCTTCGTGTTTTGAATGAGATTGCCACTGTTGATAATGTGAAGCCATGGCTTGAGAAGATACGTAAGCAAAAGGGGAAGATCATGGGGTTTGGCCATCGTGTGTATAAAGCATATGACCCTCGAGCACGGGTATTGGGTCCTCTTGCAGAGTATCTGGCAAAAAATAGTGAGTCAGGATTAAAACTTTTACATATTGCTCAAGCTTTAGAACGTGAAGTTGCTTCAAGCTTTGGTACAGAGAAAAAAATATTTCCGAATGTTGATTTTTATTCGGGTATTGTGTATTCATGTATGGGGATATCACCTGAACTTTTTACACCGATTTTTGCAGTCAGTCGTGTTGCAGGGTGGACCGCACGTGTTTTAGAATATCTTGAAAATAATCGAATCTTTCGTCCACGGGCTATGTATATTGGAGAATTCGAAAAGAAATACAAGCCCATTCAAAAGCGCACATAGTCTCACCGAGCAGCTGTACCCGCCCACGAGAGGGTGAATACCAAAATTAATTCATTGTACCCTGTGAGTGTAGGAATAATCCCTTGCATGAGGAGCATACATATTTTTTGGTTTTTTTGGTCATTCCCTTGAAAAATTCTAAAAGTGCGGTATATTTTAATCAGGAAGAACGGTACCGGACTTTTAATGTTAACATTATAAAAAGGTGACAAAATGCGTTAGAAGGAGGTGATTACTGTAAAATACCTCAAACAGCAGTTGAGGGATAATTTTACGGATAGTAATCAAATGGTAAATATATGCTGGAATTTACCACCTTAGAGAGAAAGGAGAAAAGGGGGTAGCAGAGTATGCTACCCCCTTTTTTTTATATCCACACAAAGCAAGAAAATATCCCATCTCGTTTATTCATAATACGTTATGAAAATAGCAAAACAGCATTAACACACAAAAATAGCAAAAATACGCATATCTTTCATAGTGAGATATCTTGCGCATAGTGATATACTATAATTCTAAATTTAAAAAAAAGAGAAGAGGTTCAGGTTAAGATTTTATGAGAGGAAGACGTAAATATAATGCGTAAAAGAGAAAAGCATATAACAACAGAAGGAAATATTTTTATGAAAGGAATAAACAATGGTTGATTTTAAGATTTTGATTGCCGAACATGATAAAAACATGAAAAAAATGATGTCTGATACGTTAAAAGATTCTTTTAAGACTGAAGTGGTGGAAACGGGAGCTGAAGCATTAAAAAAAATAGCTACTTTTAAACCGGAAATAGTATTTATTGACTTCCAAATCGATGATATGAGCAGTATCGAGTTACAACAGGAAATAGCAAAAAATTACCCGGAAGTCCATGCCGTGATGATGAGTAATATTGATCGCAGTAAGATTTCACTGCAATCGATGAAAAAGCGTGCGATGGATTATTTGTATCGCAGTGAAGACGCAGAACGTTTTCTCAGTGATGTTTGTAAGCTTGTTCGTTGGCTTATTGATATTAAATATCAAAGCCCTAAGGAGAGTGCCTTGGTAGCAAGTGGTTTTTATGATTTGGCAAAGAAGCTCTATGAAGAGAAAAAGTGGAGCGTCGAAGAGATAGAAAAGATACTGGAAGAAAGAAATAAGTAATTTTCCGGTTGTACAAGAAAGTGGATGTGCAGTTACCGTTTTTGCAGGAAGAGCAAAATAATATCAATATTTCTTCTTATTCCTTCCTTTTCTAGGTTATACTATAATCAATTTTTATAATAATCTTCATGAGAAGTAAATAATTCTGGCAAGAGTAGTGGCGGCTGTTTATACTATTATACACATACGACAAAAGGGGTAGAGTCTTTTATGCATAGGGGAGCAGGGCAACGGATTAGTGTTCTTGCAATAAATAAAAAAATGAGGATAAATCCCTTTAATTTTATGGTTTTGGATCTTGACTTTTAAGTAAGTCGAAGACCTCTTACCTTAATAGAATTTATCCTCATTAGTAATTAACGTCAAGATAATCTATAAACTTTAGTAAAAAAATGAATATTTTTAAAACAAGCTTTAAGGTTAAATTAATCGTTGTTTTTGTTTTTCTTTCGCTTATTATCAGTTCTATTTCTTTATATATGATGTATCGTAAAACTGTTCATTCGCAAATGGAGCATTTAAAAGCCTCCTTGCTTATGACTGCCACGCTTGGCGCAAAACTTATTGATGGTGACGCTCATAAGAATATTAACCTCGAACCCAGAAGTATTCAGACTGAACCATATAAGCGCATTAAAAAGCAATTAACATTAATTCGTAAAGCCAATCCGTTAATTCGTTATGTCTATACGATTGGAAAAAGCAAGGATGGACAACAGCTTTTTTTTGTTGTTGATTCTGCTCATATCGAAGAGTTATTTTCATATCCTGGAGATCGCTATGATAGTATCAATGAAATAGATGTCATGCGTGCTTTTGAAAGCCCACAAGTTAATAAAAAATTGCTGAAAGATAGGTGGGGGTCTTACCTGTCAGGGTATGCACCAATAGGCGATAGTAGTGGAAATACCATCGCTGTTTTAGGACTTGATATGTCGGGTGAGACTATCGAAGCGGCGCGTCACACTGTACAACAGAGTAGTGTTGCTATTTTCATTTTGTGTATTATCTTATCAATTGTCTTAGGTTATATTCTTGCGGTACATTTAATGAATCCCATTACTGTACTGGTTGAAGGTACGAAGAATATTGCACGAGGTAATTTTAATTATAAAGTTGCGGTGAAAACGAAGGATGAATTGGGAAAACTGGCCGAATCGTTCAATCAGATGTCGGACGCACTAAAAGAAAGCAACAAAGAATTACGACGTAGTTTTCTCAACACCATTAGTGCGTTAACAACAGCGCTTGAAGCGAAAGATCCTTATACCAAAGGACATTCCGAACGAGTCATGAATTATGGTATTGACATTGCACGAGAATTAGGAGTTTCAGAAGAAGAGATTGAAAATTTAAAATATTTTTATATAATGCATGATATCGGAAAAATCGGTGTTAATGAGAATATTCTTAATAAGGCCGGTGATCTTTCTGCAGAAGAACGTCAAGCAATTAGTGAACATTCTGAAATTGGAGGAGATATATTGGCCCCTATTAGTTTTTTGGGTAATCAATTGATACAGATTGTACGGAGTCATCACGAACGTCCAGACGGCAGGGGGTATCCAGAGGGGTTGAAAGCTAAAGACATTCCTTTGTCCGTAGCTATCCTCGCTGTTGCTGATGCGTATGATGCGATGACAACCGAGCGTTCATATCGCAAAGCATTTGATAAAGAAATGGCGAAAAGTGAACTGATAAACAATGCAGGAACGCAATTTAACAAAGAGGCAGTCACCGCGTTTATAAAAGTTTTAGAACGTAACAAAGAATGAAGAGGTGATGGCATGGAAGAAAAAAAACAAATACATGATGAAAAAATCAAGGATGTAAAAATATTGATTGGTATGGAGGATAGTGAGCAAAAGAAAGAGATAGTCGACATCTTGTCGGAAACATTTACTGTCCACGCGGTGTCTGATTCCGAGGAAGCGTACCAAGAAATACATAAGTTTGATCCGGATTTGGTAATATTAGATTATTCACTTTCAAAGATCAACCCTATCGATCTACATGATGGAATAGCTTTTATTCATTCATATATTTCAATGGTTATCTGTGCAACAGAAGAGAATTTAGAGGTTGCCCGTCGTGTATGGAGCAGGCGCGCGATCGACTTTATTATTAAGCCATTTGAAACCGGCAGCTTCATTCAAGATGTTAATAAGATCATGCGCAATTTGATTAATAAACGAGAAGTTGATGCATTAAGCAAACAAGTGAAACAATTGGAAGAAGCAATAAAAAAGATACGAACAGAGATGGATAAGAAAAAATAAGTTAGATTAAACTATTTGGTCTATCGGAGTGTCTCAATGAGGAAAGATATAAAGTTAATTAAAGTAGTAGTAGGAATCGGCAACTATGAGCATGCCGAAGAAATCGTTGATATGCTTAAGACCATGTATACCGTTGAAGTTGTTGCCGATGCCGAAGAAGCGTATCATACCATTCATGTATTCAAGCCGAATTTAGCTATTCTTGATTTTTCTCTTGCTAAAATCCATCCCATCGAACTCTATGAAGGTGTTGCCCTTATCCACCCAGAAGTGAGTTTTGTCCTTTGCGTAACGAAGGATAATTTTAAAGTAGCACAGCGTGTATGGAACAAAAGATCTGCCGATTTTATTTTTAAGCCGTTCACGCCACAACAATTTATTTACAGTGTTAATAAAGTTGTCAGAAATATTATCAACATTCGCGACATAGAACAGTTAAAAAGGAAGATTGAGTTTTTACAAGCGGAGCTGCAAGCCTTACAACAGCAGGCAGGTCGTACCGAAGGGTAAGAGTATTTTTCTTTGCCTTATCTTTCTTTTCTCGTTACCCACTTTTATAATAGCAGAACTTCTTTTAATTTTTTTATTATGTTTTGACAATGTATTCCTTCCCCATAGATTTTGTTACATAAATGAGCAGTACGGGATATTAGTCTTGATTTTATAGCATATATTTACTATAATTCAATCTCAATAACTATGTTAGCGTAAATCCCGTTAGATAGTACGTATACGTATAGCTCGTGCAAAACAAATGTGATAAAAAATTATAGAGCGGTTTTACTGGAAACGTGCGAAAACACTTTCTATTTCTAAAGGGGTACGTGAAGACCACACTTACGGAACTGTGTGACGTAAGTGTGTTGGCTGAACATATCCAGCTCCGCTGGATAAATTTCAACGAGATCATCGGTTATGGAACGTAGTGAGATAACCGATATGATGGAGTTAATCCCGCACTTTTATCTGTAAAAAGGAGAAGGAAAAGTGCGGCGCGCGCAGAAGCTTGTATTTATGAACAGGATTCCGATTAGACAATGCCTTGTGATGCTGTCTAACGGGATTAATTCGCAGACGGCCTATACGGCCTATACTTTATATAGTCCTATAGCCGATATAAAGTATCTGCTCATTTAAGGAGGTTCAGATGAAACGTCTATTTCTTATTATCGGTGTAATAGGTTTACTGTGTATGAGTACTGGGTGTACCGCTCTGCGAGAAAATGCCAGAGATATTAAGACAATAAAGAGTCATCTGGTTACTCTTGAATCTGCCCTCACTCAGCAAAATCTTTATTTACAGCAGATTAATCAGCGAAATAAAGACGATATTGAAGCATTGTTAGACCGGAGTGATGAGCTTACTTTTGAAATTGAACGTATAAAGAAGCAGCAGGAATTAGTTCCCAAGACAACACCGCGTATTTCGCAATCTGTCCGCAAGGAAAAAGATAAAGAACAATCAGCGATCATGAGTGATACATTTGCTTCGAAACCTTCTATTCGTGATATGCAGAAAGCATTACGCAATGCCGGTTTCTATAAGGGTGAAATTGATGGCAATGGCGGACCGCTTACGCGCAGTGCAGTTAAAGACTTTCAAAAGTCTCATGGGTTGAAAGTTGATGGTATCCTGGGGCGAAAGACATGGGAAAAATTAGAGGGGTATCTGTAACAATTCACAACGGAAGGACATCAGTAGCATGCAGGCTTCAAATTTGCGGAGAGGGATGTTTATACACTATCAGGGAAATTTACACGAGGTCATTGATTTCCAACATGGAACACCGGGCAATAAAAGAGGATTTGTTCAGTTGAAAATAAAGGACATTTTAAATGGAAAAATTATCACAACAAAATTTAGTTCCAATGATACTGTTGAACAAATCAGTTTAGATTCTCGGTCAGTACAGTATTTGTATAAGGATCATACGGGCTACCATTTCATGGATATGAATGATTACCACACGTTTTTTTTCGATGAAAAAACGGTTGGTGATGACAAGTCTTACCTTGTTGAAAACATGGAATTAACAACCCTCTTTCATAATGAACATCCGGTAAAAATTCAATTGCCACGGCATATTACGTTAGAAGTCATTGAATCAGAACCGTGGATTAAAGGTGATTCTGTTTCTAATAATACAAAACCGGTAACCTTAGTGACCGGTTTAAAGATTCAAGCCCCCCTTTTTGTTAATACGGGAGACAAGCTTAAAATCGATACGCAAGAAGGAAAATATTTAAGTAGAGAATAGTTATTGTGTGTGAGCACATCTCACGATGTGAAAAGAAAACGGATGTTCTTATAACGAACGAAGGGACTAATGAAACGATTAATTCTTGTATGCGTTGCGAGTATCGTACTTCCTGCAATGGTACACGCTGAATCCGCTTCTCTTGGCTATGATAAATATCAAGCTGATGAGAAATCGGCGGTCGTAAAACCGGCGTCTTCTTTCAAAAAAATTGTTGATGCACCTGCTTTAAGTGTTAGGGGTATTAAAACTGCTTTACGGAAATTTTTTGTATGGATTGAAACATATCATGTGCCGGAAAAGACAGTGCATGTCTATGAAGAAATTACCGATCGAGGCATTTACCCTATAAAAACTGATATTGGAGATCGGCATGGTGACCCGGCGGGTGTCGAATTTAATTATGGTATGTATACATCAGATAATGTCAGTTTAGGTGGCGGGAAAAAGTCAAACTATGGTATTCAGTATTTAAAGGAATTTGATCTTCCTTCGACTGTGATCGGTAACACTATAGAAATTAATAGCTGGGGACAGGCGGGACAGGGACACTACAAGGATTATGGCATTCAATATACTATTGACGATTTTCTTTCATCAAACAACTATTTAAAAAATACATTTCGATATCGTGATAATCCTCAGGAAGATTATTTTGGCGAAGGACCGAACCTTTCCATAGCAGATGGGAGCTCTTTTCAGTTGGAAGAAACCTCATGTTCTCTTGCACTCGGACATATCTTTTCAGAGAAGTTAACGGCTGAGATAGGGGGGATGTTTAGTTACATAGATATTTCTGAGGCACGGGATAACACGAAACGATCGATCAATCAATCATCACATCTTGACGGCTATTCAGGCTCGCATATGTTAGCTCTTGGCTGTGGCATTGAACATGACACGCTGGATAATTCTCTTGATCCGAAAAAAGGGGGGTACCGGCGTTTAAAGGTTAGCTATTATGAAGGGGTGGATGGTGATGATTTTGGATATGTAAAATATCGATTTGATTGTGCTGAATATTTTCCTATCGGGGAATATCTGAAGTTTTTATATTGGGATTCTGCTATCGGCATGCGACTCTCAGGAGAAATGAATGACGATCTCAATAATGATAGAATTCCCTTTTATGACCTTGCAACCCTCGGGGGCGGTCATTCGGTGCGTGGATATCGGTATAATCGTTTTTTTGATGAAAATAGTCTGTTGTATAGTCTTGAGTATCGGTATAACATTTGGTCGATGAAAAATTACAAGGTAGATGGAACGGTGTTTTTTGATTGCGGTTGGATCTTTGATGAGTTCTCGGACTTTGAGTTTAGTAAATATAAGGAAGGCTATGGTGTCGGATGGCGATTGATTGTTCCACGGTTTACCATTGCATTTGAAGCAGCACACAGTGATGAAGGAACAGAGTTTTATGTCAAAATGCGTCCACTATTTTAATACAATAAACTTTTTATCTAGGGACGATATTGTATGAAAAAGAAAAAAACAATTTTCGGAATACTATTTTTCTGTAGTATGGCTATGCTCGCGTATGCGCAGCAGCACGATCGTAGCGTTGGCATTGATCAAGCGTCAACGGTTTCTGAGCTTAAATTTAAGCATCAGTCATTATATGCTGATTTTGCTGATAACCACCTGTGTGACCGACTTGAACAGTACTTGATGTTTTCAAAAAATGTGCAGCATCTGTTCGGCGTCAACGTACAGTCTCAACTGGTGAATCGGTTTGATGAGGTTCCTGATTCGTACTTTTTTACCAATAGAAACGAACGAAGAGCTATGAGTCTAGCCGAGATTACAAAAGGGGCGGATGTCAATACTGGTCCGGATGTATCGAAGAAATGGGTAGTTACCAAAGGAAAAAGTGCCGGCAGAACGCCAGGTTTTTTTATTACTGATAGCCGTGGTGATAAGTATCTTATTAAACTCGATCGTAAAGACTATCCTGAAATGTTGTCGAGTTGTGAGGCGATCACCAGTAAATTTTTTCATGCCATTGGCTATAATGTTCCGCAGTATACGCCTTGTTTTTTTAAGCCGGACATAATAACCGTTGCTGATGATACATTATTTTATGATTCTGATGGTTTTAAGAGAAAATTAACTCGTGAAAAGTTATTAGCAATGTTAGCTGAACAGGCATACCGTACAAAGGACGGTTCATATCGTGCGAGCGCCAGTAAATTTTTAGAGGGTGTCCCCAAAGGGTATTTTAGTTTTCGTTCTCATCGAAAACTGGATATAAACGACCCGGTACCCCATGAACATCGGCGTGAGGTGCGGGCATTGCGTGTTTTTTCCTC
The DNA here is from genome assembly GCA_018823795.1 of Candidatus Omnitrophota bacterium. Classification (GTDB taxonomy): domain Bacteria; phylum Omnitrophota; class Omnitrophia; order JAHJGZ01; family JAHJGZ01; genus JAHJGZ01. The sequence continues at coordinate 1,579 of JAHJGZ010000162.1, read as the reverse complement.
ATGGTTTAACCATCATGATATACGGAGAGGGAATACGCTTGATATGTTAGTTGAAGAAAACAGTAAATGGTATATGAAACATTACCTGATCGATTTTGGTTCAGCGTTAGGAAGTCATAATATGTATTATAAATATGCTGCCGCAGGGCATACGTATGTTATTAGTCTGGGGGAGGTATTTAAGTCGTGGCTTTCCTTGGGATTGTATAAGAGGCCCTATTATGTTGATGTAAAACCTTTTTCTCCGGCAGTGGGATATATTACCAGTGAACACTTTTATCCGGGTAAATGGCGACCGATGATTCCTAATTTTGCATTTGACAATATGACAAAACGAGATGCATACTGGGCCGCAAAAATTGTCATGTCGTTTACTGATGCACAAATAGACGCTCTTGTTAAGACGGGGCAGTTGAGCAGTGATCGGGATGAAGCATACCTGGCAAAGGTTATTCGTGAGCGACGCGATGCAATTGGGCGCTATTGGTTTAGCGTGATCAATCCTCTTGATAATTTTGTTTTAACGAAAAAGGAAAAACAGTACATGTTTTCTTTTGAAAATCTGTATAAAAAATATAAATTTGCCGATACTGATGAACGCTTACGTTATGTCGTTAAGGTGAATACGGCATCTCCATCCGGTAAAAGAGGCAAATATAAAGGTACCATTAAGGCAGACAATGAGTGTATCACTATACCGGCAGATTATTTGACCGCGGGTGATCAGTATGTGTTGGTGATTAAAACGTATGGACCCTATAGATCGTGGCGAAAACCGGTTTCGGTTTTTGTTGATGAGGGATTACGCATTGCAGGAGTTGATCGAAAAGAATAGTCGTTATAATATAGAGTATAAAAAGGTATGCCATCTTTAGAGCGATTCGTACGACCGATTATGGAAATTAGAAGGGGTGAATGGTCAAAGACCATTCTCATGGCACTTTATTTTTATCTTACCATAACCGCTTATTATGTTCTTAAACCTGCTCGAAATTCTTTATATATAAATTACTTAGGTGCCAATCGCATTCCCGATGCTATTTTGCTTATCGCCGTAATTTCTTATTTTGTGGTTTTGGTATATACGCATTATTCCAAAAAAATTGAGCACAATAAAATTGTTACCGGTTTTTTACTTATTTCAATCGGCTGTCTGTTGTTTTTTAGATGGGCATTTCAGCTTCAGTCGCATGCCCATGCGCCGCTTATTTCATTCCTCTTTTTTATATGGGTCACTTTGTTTAGCAGTATTATCGTGATGCAATTTTGGGTATTGGCAAATGATGTGTTTGATTCACAAGCGGCAAAACGGTTGTACGGATTTGTCGGAAGCGGCGGGATTTGGGGAGGGATCACCGGTGGTTTTATTGCCATGCAGGCAAAACAGTTACATACTGAAAATTTATTGCTCGTTGCCTGCGGCTATATTGGTTTAATGATTGTTATTTATAATATTATCTGGCATCGAGAGGAACATAATTTTGTTACCCGCGGTATGGAAAAACGTATCGAGGACGGCTATACGCAGAGACAACTGTTTTCGTTTTTTAAACAGTCAAAGTATTTACTGCTGGTGCTC
>JAHJGZ010000161.1 GCA_018823795.1 Candidatus Omnitrophota bacterium | reverse complement strand
TATTGATAAACAAATTAAAATTTCGGTATGGCCCATTTTTTTATTGGTTTACGACGAAAGAACAACGTAAAGAGGATTTTCCAGAACTGAAAGCGGTATGGTCACGGTTAGAATCGTGGGAAATAGATTTTCTTCTCACCAATATTGATGATACTTTTAATGTGGGAGACAAAATACGGAGTAAATATGACGAGGAATTAAAAGATATATCCGCTAAAGTAACTCAGACAAGTATTGATACAAAAAAGAAAAAACAGACAGAGATTGCCAGTGAAATCGTTATGGGAGTGATACTTGCGGTCTTACGAAAAAGAAATCTTGTGCAGTATGCAGACTATTTGCAGGAAAATGTATTTAATGATTTACAAGACTTGTATAAAGTAAAACGTACTAATGCTGAGCAGTTCGCTCAGATACGTCAAGATGATACAATGAAAGAAAAAGTAGCAGCATTGGAATATTTCATTAGTGAAGTAAAAACACTGATTGCTCAGATGAAAAATGAGGTGTTGAAACAAGCGCAGCTTGACCAAAAGAGGCAGGCGCGAGTTTCATTATCAAAAGATGAAGGCAGTACTGTTGTCGTATTGACCGCGATACTAACGACAGTCATAGGTATTAGTTTATTTTTTAAACCTCTTTTGTATCTGGGAGCAGGATTTGGTATTGTTGCGTTTCTCACTGGTGTTATTTCGCGATTGATACCCGGTGCTGCACCTGAGATTGACAAGCGGGAAGGCAGATTGTTACAGATGCCGATATCGCGTCGTGCAGCCTTACAGACATTATCATCGATTATTGGGTTTGTGACGCTCGGAGGGATTACCGGCATAGTTACTGGTTGTAGTAGTTTTCGTAAAGGTGCTGATACATCCTTACTTTCTCGTGTTACGGATGTTGTCTATGACGAGACCATTCCAACGGTTGATGACCTGATGAAGCAACCGAGAGTATACGATCCTGGTCTGTATACCATAGGTCAATTTAAGAAGGGAAGACCGACAGTTATAACCGTTATGGGAGCAACCCCTACGCATAGACATTATATTAACTACAAAACAATGTTAAAGAGTTTTGAGAACAATTACAACACCGTTGTTTTCTTATATGATTTTACCAAGCCAATAAAAGAAAATGGATATTATTTACGCACGAGTTTCAAAAAATTTATAGATATCAATCAACCCGAACATATTACATTTGTTCCCCATTCGTATGGCACGAATGTTCTTATGCAAGCAGTACTTGATTTGGAGGCAGGTGAAGAGAATATATTCCGGAATACCGACATCATTCAACTGACACCCGTATTTATGGGGTCACGGAAAGCGACAAACGCTTCTCGGGGATATAAGCGGGCCTTTTTGGAATTGATTGCAAAACTAGGATTTCCCGATTATACGCTAAGTACGGAAGCGGCTGATCCTGAAAGGGAGATCGTCGCTGATTTATGTAATAATTATGATCTATTTGATAAACGAGTGGGTACGATCAATGTTATAGCAGTCAAGAATGACTCTCATGCCCCTAATAAGACATCATCACCACAATTTAAGCAAAGATATAAGGAATTTGTTGAGGATAAACTTGATAAAGATGGATTTTTAGAATCAAAAGGCGGCGACGGACACTTAGAAGTTTTATGGATACCAAAAGCTCTTTCTATGATCATGAAACTTGTCGATCCGCAGCGCAAAAAACCTGCACCCATTGAAAAAGAAAAGGCTCGCAAAACCGTGACGCTGTTGGAAACGGATGAGGTTGCGCATGCTGAGGGGATGATGCTTGAAAGTCCTGCAGCGATTTCTAAAAATGGGATAAACGCTATCGAGGAAATAAAAAAACAGGTTCAGTCGCATTCGCAACAAATCAGAATTAATGGCAAGGTTGTTCATGTTGACAATGACTTGCTTGCGCATTATAAGCAACTTACGTTTAAAACGGAAGAAGAGTTTCTGGATTTCCTTAAAAAGTTTCTCATTAGTGAATTTAGTACCTATCCGCCAGAAAATAATGAAATAACACTTGCGGTATTGGATGAAGCTGAGTCGCTTTTTGAGGATCATCAACCAAATGGATTTATCGGTATCCACCGATCTCTCTTTGAAAAATTGCATACCTCCCCCAAAACAGCATTAGCACTTCTTATGGTTGGTCTCCGTCATGAATTGTCGCATGAGGCAATGTATATGGAACGAGTTGTACTGGTTGACCATTTCCAGAAAGTGCAAAATATGACTTTTAGTAAGGCGACCCAAGCAGCGGAGACATTTATTACTGACAATAGAGGAACATTAAAACAGGCTCTAAAGAATAACGGGCTTTGGGATACGGTTGAAGAGAAGATGCTAGAAAGAGATTTAGACCATGCTGAAGGGGTAGCCCTTGATATAGAACAAGTGATTGCATCTGATATACTTCCGGCATCGGCACCGTTTGTTAAACGCTATCAAGAGGAAGGCCGGTTTGCGTATCGGACAATACTTGAAGATGAATTAGAAACTCTTGACGTTAAATATGGTTTGATAGATAAAGAGAATCATATTTTTAAAGACATACAGACAATTTTTTCAAAAATCATTACTGCAGCCGGAGTGAGTGAGGAAAACATTACCCTCCATCTTGTCAATTCGGATGAGATTAATGCATGGTGGCTTACTGATAGTCGAAGTTTTTTCCTCAGCGTTGGACTCATTAAAACGTTACATCAGTATCTTAAAGAAAATAATAAAATTATGACACAAGATATGGTGGCCTTTATTTTAGGGCATGAACTCCGTCACATGGTTCAGTATCTAGAAGGGAAAGATGTAATAGTCGAAGAAGAGTCAAAAAATAAAAAACAGATGCGAAAGAATAAGGAGTATGATGCGGATCTCTACGGTATGAGATACGCTGCGGCTGCGGGATATAATCCAGGGGCGAGTGTTGACGTATTAGCCTTTTTAGGAGAAATTACTGGCGCAACGTATATATCAGGCCATCCCGATGCTCGTGATCGAGTAGGAGAAGTTAAAAAAATCCTTACCAGTCCGGATGAATTTATACCAAATGTAAAAAAGGGAGCGCACTATTTTTCAGATACTTTTATTAATGAGCCTCTTATTAATGTACCAACTGTTGTTGAAGAATTCCATGAAACAATGCTTGCAGCCGAAAGCCTTGATGAAGTGGGTGAATCCATACAAGAGGTAGATTCTCTGGATCGTATGGAAGAAGCTTTAATGTATTACTATTTCCGTTTTTTATATGACCTATCTTCAGGAGTGATTAAAGATCCTAATTTTCAAAAATATATGTCGTATATACTCACTGCCGATAATATTATGACGGTTATCGAAGAAAGATTTGATATGGCTGGTGCCCACAGCTATTATTTTGATTGGAAGATTCCCATAACGCTGAGTAAACTGTTTCATTATTATACCCTGCAAGGGCCGGGGCAGGAACACGGATCCTTATCATTGCTTGGGAAGGAGGCAGGGGTTTCTCGCGATAAAGTCATTCAATCAATTTATACGAAAATAAGTGAAAGACTTAAATCACTGCGGTATGTAAGTGATGATGAACGGGAAAAAAAGAGGCAACGATATGAAATAATGAAAGCTAGTGTTGATGGTATCCTCCATGAATCTGATCACAAAGAGCTGATGCGCGTTATAGCCCATACAGAGGCGTTAGGGATCGAATACCGTAAACAGGTCACGCTTCCATCTCGTAATCTACTTGAGACATTTTCTTTTCCGATCCTCAGTACACGAAATTTACGCGATGGTTCTGTTATCGTTGAATATTTTGATACTCAAGCGCTTGTTAATAATTTTGAGTCATGGTGGTCCTATTTTGAACATTATGACCGTGAAAGATACGAACAGCGGAGTAGAACGAAAAAAGTATATCAAGATAGTCAAATATTTGGCGTTAAAGAATGGCAGCAGAAAAAGTATGGGAAAGTGGAGCTTCCTGCTTTACTTTTTGATATTTTGCCTGATTATGGATTTGATGAAGAATTGAAAGAAGAAATCGAAAATGGCAGAAGTCAGTTTTTGCCGCTGTATCTCCGGTTTCTCGCTTTTCATTTTATGGTTCAAAAACAAGGCCCTTTTGCAGCAGCAACCGTCCAAAATCATCCGCCACTGATTCATAAGCGCATGATTGAAGAAAAGACACAATCTCTTCTTACAAAACAATACCCAAGTCTCAATAATCCAGTAATCACGTTGTTAAGTAAGTTGAAATATTTTTCATTGCTGAGGTCCTTTGACGCTGCTTACGATACTGATATACAACAGATCATTGCCGAACTTTCACCGGATGATATTAATACGGTTTTTCAGATATTGACAAACGAACCTTCCTATTATCTCTCAAGCATACCGGCACCATTAGCTAAAATGATCGATTTTGAGAGCTATCTCAAACAAGTGCAAAAGCAGTTTATTCCATATTATTGTTCTATCGTTGCAGACATATTCCGCATGCAATCGCGTAATATAATCATTAATCAAAACCATCTTACTATGATTATGACACTGTTACGTACATTCAATGTCCGGTATCCAGGTTCTCTCACCAACAATCCAGGGGTTCAGAAACTGCTCGGAACAGTAATTGAAGTACTGGCAAAAGAAAGGGATGAGAAAATCTTGAATATGATTCTTATGACTGTCGCTGACACGAAAGACGATGATATTAAAGAAACCCTTTTATCCTATTTGTTCACGAGCTACTTTCCACAACAAGATGTAGAAGAGAAAATTGATTGTTTGCTGCGTATGTATCCCTTTTCGAGCAACGTTCAAAATAAACGGCTGGAATCTTTATTTGATACTATTGATTATGCGGGGATGAGTGATTCATCAAAGGAACAATTTCTCGAACGTTTTTTACCGCTTTTTAAGACAGATAAAAGCATGCTCAGTCACACACCAGTCAGTCGGGGTGAAAAAGGATTACATCAGAAATTATCCCGCGATTATATGCAGGTACTTAAAGATAAAGGCATATCGTTTGTCGAACTGGTACAAAAGATGGATGCTGCGAATGCAGTCGTGACACGGTTTGACTTTATTGTTGATAATAAAGCGATGTGGGAAGGATCATCATATGAGGAACTTCACCAGATTGTAGCAGTTATTACCAATTCGTCGGCAGGATATGCTACGTATCAGAATCTTATCGGAACGCTCTTTTTGACAAAAATAAAAGCGGATATACCAACATTTGTTAAACCATCAACGCGTGGTAATTACAATATATATAAAGAAACAATGGGAGATGATGTTTTTCCGCGGTATCTGAGCGCTTATATTAGAAAGGGAAAAGATATTAAAAATTGGCTTTTTGAGGGGATGTCGTTTGATGAAAGTATGTCATTAGTGCTCTATGCCCTGCCAAGGTCAAGTGAGCGGGACAGCCGATTACGGGATATCATCGCTTCTTTTAATCCATCGAATGAAGAGATGCTTCGTTTTTCAGATTCCTTCGTTGCACTTGAAAATACGCGTGAATTGCTATCGTTGAATGTGCAGCATGGGTCTGGATTCAGTACGGGCGGCCCAGCACTTCGGGACGAGGCAATTTTACACCTTATCGGCCTGAACAAAATTGGTGGCGATAATGTGCCTACACCCAGCGATATTCAGCACCGTATTACTATATTGAATACTGTAGTCCCAGAAAAAGTGAAGGAAAATATTGATATTGAAGCAGAGCTTTCTTCTTTAGAGGCGTCCCTCACTGAGACGGCAAAAAAACTTGAGAAGGTCTTAGAAACTAATCCCTTATCAGTTGATCGGTATGGATGCGCGACATCGTTCAATGACGCCCTCATTCGTTTTGTTACCCGTTTTGTCGTTCCTGAAAGTGAACATTTTGACTATTTTAATCTCCGAGATTTTCGATATCAACAAAATGAATATTTTTTGAAATTTTTACCTCTGTATCAAAATGAAGCGGATTTTTTTCAAAAGGTGGACGTATCGTTTGCGGATAAAGTGGCCAAACTTCTCCGGTATTTTCCTGCTAAGACAACGTTTCGTGATAATGAAATCGAAAAGCTCCTTGTTCAATATGAAGCACGTATATTTGGTATAAGCAACCCATTGGTGTATCAAAAATCGAATCTCCGGGGAGCGGCGTACGAATCGTATGATGTCATCAGGCGGCAACGGCTAGATATAAAAAAGATAACCCGAGAAGATGCAGATTTTCTTATTAATCATTATAAAGATGCATTACTGTTAATGACTGACGGCACCCATCAGATAATGCTCGGCCGTAAGATATATGCACTTGAAATGCATTTTCATCCCGATATATTTTCTGATTTTAAACGCGGATTTTCTGAAATTCTCATACTCTTCCCGAAATTTAGTGATACGCGTGATAGTGTATTAAATGAGTTTATTAATATGGCTGCAGTCAGGAGTGCTGCGCATCTGAGAGAGATTGATAATTATATTCTTGCGCAACAGCGCCTTACCCGTGAAGCAGATGTTGTTAAGGATACCTATACAGATGAATTGTGGAAAGCGATAAGCCAGCTTTCAACGCGGAGAGAAAAAGCAGATTTTATCCTGTGGGTTTTAGATATGAATCGACCGGTAGCGGAAAGTATACGTGGTCCTTCTTCCTATAATAATGTTAACTTCACTTCATTACCCGCGATTATTTTTGGTTTAACGCAGGGGGAGCGTGAAAAACTTTTTTATGAGCTTTTATCAAGGCGCAATGGATTGTTTGAAATAGATGATACCAGTGAACCCGAAGAGTATGCACAATTTGAACGGTTTATTGACGAACTCTTCTCAATCGTTTTTCCAGACGATGAATTGGGTGAAGGACAAGCGGTCATGCATGATATTTTTAAAACAATATTTAAACAGTATTCGACCGAGAGACGTATTATGCTTTTTAATGCGCTATTTGACCTTTTTTCGGATCCTGATGTTGGAAGGCGTCAGAGGGGTGTCAAAGTGCGTTTGTTTCTTGAGCAGTTGGGAGTTGTGGGGGTTAAAGTAGGTCAATATTTAAGTGAACAAGCTACCCTTTTTGATGGGGCTGAAGATATCCGTGAAGAATTAAAAAAATTAAAGACGGATGCCACCGGATTTCATAAGCGAGCCATTTTTCAATTCTTATACGAAAGTGGGCTCTTAGAGGGCATTCAGATAGGTGATGATTTTATTAAAGTTGACTACCTATTGGATCGGTTGGGCGTTGCATCTATTAAACAGGTGTATGAAGTTTTATTATCTGACGGTAGAAAAGTTACTGGTAAATTTATGCGGCCTGCAGCAGAGAAATTTTTAGATGAAGATCTGAGCGTTTTGAAAAAGGTATTAACGATGCTCGAGGTTGATTATGAACGCAGATATGCAGTACCGTCATCTATGCTTGATGATATTACGACTATTGTTTTTGACGAACTTAAGTTTGAACAGGAAGCGAAAAATGCCGAACGTCATAGGAAAAACATACAAAGACGCATGCCACGAGTAGCCGAACCATTTACTATTAACACACCTAAGGTTGTGTTTCAATCTCAATATATTATTATAGAGCAGAATGTCAATGGCATTACGCTTGCCGATCTCTTTTTGCTGAAAAAGAAAGAAAAGGAAGGGATCGATGTCTTGACTGAAGAGGACCGAAAGAGGGTGACCGAAATAGAAAAACGATTTCCGGATGACCTCGAGACATTTTTAGCCATGAGTATCGTTGATATCAAAAAGGCGGTTATGTCAGAATTTTTTGAGCAGGTGTATAAAGAAGGCTTCTTCCATGGTGATTTGCACTTTGGTAATGTTATGGTAACACCAACGAAGGAATTATATATTATTGACTGGGGAGCAGCAGGAGAGGTGCAAAATGAAGACAAACGATCACTATTGTTACTTCTCGTTTCTCTTGAAGGGAAACAGTTTACGCTTTTCCGGTGGATGATAAATCGCTTTTTAGATTCAAAGATTCAAACCGATAAAGAAGCAAATAGACAGTTAAAACAGATCGTAAAATCACAGGAAACTCTTGATAATAAATTGAAAAATATTACTCGATTGATTGGCGAGAAAAATTTAAATACGCGGAATAATTTTATTATGTATCTCAAAGCGTTAAGCGCCGTTGCTCCGATTTTTGATACCGAAACAGATCCGGACTTAACAAACGATGAAAAGCGTACGCTGGATAAAGAGTTACAGCGAATGACACGTAAGGCATTATTTTCAAGACAGACGAAAAAAGTTCCGGAATCCCCTACTGCCACGCTGCAGGGGAGCGGAAAGCTCTTCAGTGTTAACCTTGGCCTTGCTTCACTCTTTGGGGCAGAAGGTATTATTGATCAAGCCAATCTTCTTATCTCTCAATCAATGCTTGAAGGTCCAGAGGTATTTACCCCCATAGTGTTGGGAATTATTGTTTTTATAATTGCCGCACGCTGGATTATTCGAAATCTAGACCAGCTATCTACATCATTCGCGAAGATGTTCCTCTTTATCACAGAACTGTTTCGCGGTCAAGATGAGCAGCTTCAGGAAATAGATTCCTCTCAGACAGACGTCGATGCCACAAGGAAATCAATTTCGATTTATGCCACACTGCCGGAGACGTATGAACTGTTCGGGCTAAGCGGTGAAGAAGAAGACAGAGGACAGATGACCGATGACAGAGAAAAGATTGATGAAATGCGGCGGAGCGTTGCGGTTAACTATGCGCCGTGGATTGAGGAGTGGGGAGTACTGGGGATTGTTGCTCTGCTTATATGGAAAAGATTGTTACGTTTGTTTAGGAAAGAAAATGATGCTATTGAAAGACTTAAGTGGAGTAATATTGGCTGGAAGGAGAAGGTAAAGATTACAGCGGTATCACGAATTCCCGTCACGGTTTTTACCATTCTTCACGTTTTATTTTCTCACTCAGGTTACAACATCTTTACCGCACTCGGCGTTATCTTAGTGGGCGGTCTCAGTGCTCATTATTTCGGACAATTTCACGAACGTGATAAAAAAAGTTATATTCAGGCAGCTCTCATCTTTACAATGCCGTTTTTTACAACGACCATCATAGCACCATTTATTACATTGCCATTGGGCGTAGTGATTCTTTCATTTCCTGTTATGCTTGTCGTCTCAACGCTTGTCCATAGATGGTGGAATTATACAGTACCAAAATGGAGCCAAGATAATACAAAACGTCAGTTTGAAGCCCTTACAGCTATTCCGGCTAACCAGTATATTGGAATGAAACTCAAAGAAGTGTTAGAGAAAGAATACATAGAGACGGGTACTATTGTTTTCTTCAATTATGAAGGCAATAATACCGGTCTTGTAGAAATGTTGCGTAGCAAAGAGCAGAAAGGGGAGATCCATGATAGTGATGTCATAGTAATAAAATTTGTTAAGACGAATATCGATGGAAAAAATATTTCAGTTTTCGGTGATACTTTAGCAAACATAAAAAAAGAACTTACGGATGAGCGAATCGGCACAAAAGATATGTGGCAAAAATTTATTTTTAATATTCTGAGCCGAATAGACAACGAGGGCAAACTTCACTGGGAAGCATTGTATGTGCAAGAAAGCTTAAGAGATAAAAAGTTGGGAAGTGATCTTTCTGCACAATTTTTGTCTGTTTTATCAAAGACCGTACCGGGTATTGCTATTTATGGAAATGCAATAAATATTATTACTGCCGAGTGTTTTGCAGACCGATTCAATGGCCGGTTTGACACGTACCGGGATGACTTAACACCGAATGACCGGTATTTACGACTTGCTCGAATGATGGGATTCATTACCGAAGATGAGATGCGGACAGAGAAAGGTTGGGTACGGTTTCTTGTGGAGCGTATTAATACGGTAAAAAATCAGAGAGGGTTTAATACACTCACAGACTTACAATACTATCTCAGAGAATTCGATACGCTCGCACAGAGAAGCGCTATCTTATTTCGAATCAGTAATAGCTTGATTGGTGATTCTGGTACGCCGAAAGATGAATTTAAAGGAATTGTTGATGTATTGACTGAACGGTATGGAACACAGTGGTATTATGCCCCGAGTAAAGAGCAATTTGATGAAATCACCACGCTTTTAAAACAGTATAATATTTTTAAGGATGTAGATAGTATGACTGCTTATAAACCGGAAGATGAGTATTCTAAAAACGTAATAAAAAAAATACTCTTTAATGACAAAAATGTCGGGGTTCTCGCTGTCGGTACCGTGCCTACGTATGCTGAACTCAAAACAACGCAAGAAGAAAAAATGAAACAACGAAAGATAGCAGAGTCAAAGGCAATAAACCCTATCGAGCAAAAAGACATGGAAAAGGATCTTACATTTTCAGAAGATAAACCATACCATTTTGAAGTTGATCCAGAACTGGTAAGTAACTCTATGTCACAGTTAGAGGGGCTTGGACTGAGCGAACTTGATGTAGGAGGAGCGTTGTCTACTATAAAAAGTGATTTGCCACTCGCGTATGGCTTTCATTCTGAATTTTATGAAGGATTAACAACACAGATGCCTCTTATCAAACAAGATTTTGTTAGATATGTTCGTGAGAAAGAAAATACCGGAGACCGTTCAGTCACTATGTATGATATTGGTTTAGGAAGAAGTCCACAAGAAGCGATGCAGATAATAAAAGCGTTTAATGAAGCGATTGAAGAAGTGATTGATGAAGAAAAAAGAAAACTGTGGACTTTAGAATTTATTGGTATTGATGCAACTGAAGAATACTTAATAATGGCAGACGATATTTTTAAGGCAATGAACGAAGGCCGGCATACGGAAACGTTTTTTGATCCCTATTATGACGCAGGCGTTCAATATTTTGAAAAACCATTATCGATTAAACTCAATATGCAACTTATCCAAGCACATACATTGGATGCATCACGACTTGCGATGCTTGGCAATGCTGCGAAAGGGGATTATGTATTTTGCCGCCATGTAACCTATGCAAATCATAGAACAGCAAGTGGACGATTAAACCGTCAGAGTATGGCTGGGTATCTGAGCGATATTCTTAATATTTTTCTTTCAACAAAAAATATCATTCAGTTACTCTGTAAAGAAAGTACTCGTTTTATAATTGAACCGATTGACAAAGCAAGAGTTATGAGAGCGGACAATGAACGTGACGTTCCGGTATTTCACATTCCGGGTGTCGAGCTTTTTACGTATAATACTTTTCTACCTGATCAACGGATAGCAGAAGAGAGTCTTGATAATCGTGGTACGGGAATATATCGGATTACTGATCCACATAAGATAGGTGAGTATACTCTGGAAGGATTCTTAGAAGAACTTGATAGGCAGAATAAAATAAGGGATGATATCGAAACAGCGAGGGAAAGGCCATTCGAGCCCATTGATTTTAAGGTAATTTCTCAAGCTATCAATGTCAAAAAGGCGCGTCAAGATATTACTGGTGCACAGAAACAACTTGGACAAGTAGAAAGAGTGGTATTAATTGTGCCTGAAGAAAGATTTGCCCCAGATGAATTTATATCAATGGATGAAGCTGCGCAGCGTTTTCCTGAGATTCATAACTTTGCTTCTGGTAAAATGATCGAAGTATTAACGGTGCAACAGTTAAATAAAGATAAGGATACTATCGCTGACGAGATAAGGAAGAAAAGAACAATACTTTTTTTTATCGGAGAAGAAGGTAAAGAACAGGATGTAAATAGTGTTGAGAAAGAGCTAATAGATAGTATCAAGACAAAAGTTTGGCTTCCGACAGATCGAGATAAACGAACTATTATTATTGGTGGCTGTTTTGACTGTGTCATTAATGCTCTTCTTGCTGCAGAGGAACTTGGTCAGGACGTTGTTAGCTTAGAAGGCGTAGGAGCAGTTTTTTCTAATGTACAGAAATTTATTGATACCCATAAAGGTATTTTAGCCGGTATAAAACAGGCCATGAAAATGCGTATGGTTAAGGTTGCGGCATAATTTTTAACGGGGTAACTATATAATTTGCATCCCGTTAGAGATAGGAAGCGTAAGATAGTAAGACAATGCGCTTCCGTAACTTATGCGTATAAGAGATGAATAAAATATAAACATTTATAAAAATAAAGAGGTTATGTATACCACTACATAATCTCTAACGGGACAAGCCGGGGTCAAGCAATGGCGCTTTAATAGGTTGTAGCTATTAAGCGCCATTTGTATTTTGCTCCCCCGTTAGAAATAGGAAATGCGTCGCTTTAGTGCACTGCATTTCCGTGTAATTACAATACTAATGACTAGATAGTAATGTAACTTTTGTAATTAATAGAATGTGAATACGGATAATACGCCGTTATTTCTAACGGGGTAAACCCCTTTTCTCTTGCCATTTTACAGACATAATGCTATTTTATTATCCTTAAAAAGATAATCGGTGCAATTAACATTAACAAGAATACGGGGTATAGTGCTATGGCAACAAAGACTCAAGATTACAAAGTAAAAGACATAAGCTTAGCCGAATTTGGCAGAAAAGAGATTACTATTGCAGAAAAAGAGATGCCCGGACTTATGGCAGTACGGGAAAAATATAGTGGGTCGAAACCACTCAAAGGTGCCAAAATAGTAGGTTCTTTGCATATGACGATCCAGACAGCTGTTCTCATAGAAACCTTGGTTGAACTTGGCGCTAACGTGCGGTGGGCGACCTGTAATATTTTTTCAACCCAAGATCATGCTGCGGCTGCTATTGCAAAACGGGGTATTCCGGTATTTGCCTATAAGGGAGAAACACTCGAAGAATATTGGGAATATACCGCTCGTGCCTTAACGTTTCCCGATGGTGGCGGGCCTGACCTTCTTGTTGATGATGGCGGGGATGCTACTCTTTTGGTACATCGTGGCGCGCAAGCCGAGAAGAATTCTTCACTGTTAGATGAAGCAACAGACAATAAGGAACTGAAGCTTATTAATGCACTCTTAAAACGTGAACTGAAAGAACATCCGGGGAAATGGCAAAGAATAGCCGAAAAAATTAAAGGGGTTTCTGAGGAGACCACAACCGGTGTACATCGCCTGTATCAAATGATGGAAAGAGGAGAACTCATTTTTCCTGCTATCAATGTGAATGATTCAGTAACGAAATCAAAATTTGATAATCTCTATGGCTGTCGGGAATCGTTAGCCGATGGCATCAAACGGGCGACTGATGTAATGATTGCCGGCAAAGTTGCCGTTGTGTGTGGTTATGGTGATGTGGGAAAGGGAAGCGCGCAGTCAATGAGCGGTTTTGGTGCACGGGTGATTGTAACGGAAATAGATCCTATTTGTGCTTTGCAGGCAGCGATGGCAGGATATGAAGTTAAGCCCATTGAAGAGGTGCTTGATGAAGGGAATATTTTTGTAACCGCGACAGGAAATAAGGATGTCATTACTATAGAACATATGAAAAAGATGAAAGATCAAGCGATTGTCTGTAATATTGGACATTTTGATAATGAAATTCAAGTTGATGCATTAAGTGAATATCCCGGGATAAAAAAAATAAATATAAAGCCACAAGTCGACCAGTATACGTTTCCTGACGGCCATTCCATTTTTTTGCTGGCAGAAGGACGATTGGTCAATTTAGGATGTGCAACCGGACACCCGTCATTTGTCATGAGTAATTCTTTTACCAACCAAGTACTTGCCCAAATAGACCTCTGGAAGAAAAAATATGAGATCGGTGTCTATTGTCTCTCCAAAGATTTAGATGAGGAGGTCGCTCGTCTTCACCTGAAAAAATTAGGGGTGAAATTAACTTCATTAACACCGGATCAAGCTGCCTATATCGGGGTTGCTGTTGAGGGACCGTATAAACCAGACCATTATCGATACTAGCCCCGTTAGAGATAGGAAACGCAGCATATGAGAACAACGCGTTTCCGTAAATTATTTGTATACAGTAAAACAATCAGGTAACGTATTGTAGCAATAAAAATAAGATAGAGTAATATCCTGTAATCTCTAACGGGGCTAGCCACGTTAGAAATTACGTTGATGATATTCATAACGCTATCCCGATTAGACAACGCTTTGATTGTTGTCTAACGGGATTAATTCAGCCATATACTTTAATGAGCACATCGCTTATGGAACGCAGTGAACATAAGTGATATGCGCGAATTAATACTTTGCCAGCTCGCTGGCAAAGTATATGTTCAGACTTACAATTTAAGTTCACTTCGTTCATTAAATTGTGTCTTCACATAAAGTATGGCTTCATTGAAGGAGCTATTGTGAAAAGCGGCGATATTATGTTAATTGTTATTATTGTGATCGTTGTTTTCCTCGGGCTTGGCTATTATCTTTTTACGGATACGCCTGAGCAGACAAAGGGGGGTGTTGTATCATCAGACCACGTTACTACTGAAAAACGTTCTTTATCTGATGAGCTTGTTTTGACCAAGGAGTATGTTTTATTGCAAGAACGTACGTTGACGAATAAAAGTGATGCATCAGACCTCTTAGTTTTATCAAATGAAAGTATTTCAGCACTGAAAAAAGATACGATTAAAACAATAGTAACGGTCAATCTTGCCAAAGGAGGAAGTATTAAGGGCGAACTTCTCAGAGAAGATAAAGAGAAATATGTTGTACAGTGGCAAGGAGGTATTCTTGGACTCGATAAAGATGAAGTAAGCTATATTGAAAAGCAGAAGGAACGCCTGCAACCGAAAACGGTCACCATCTATCTTCTTAATGGAAGTGCGGTGAGCGGTAAGCTTATTGGTCAAACCAATGACCGGTACATTATCGGTTATCAAAGTGGGACAACCGAGTTTACCGCGGACGAAGTCGATTATATAGAGGAAGGGGCATTGGTTACCGGTGAATTTGGAATCTATGTGCCTGATATTGAGGAAGAAGAAGAATGGCCGTATGAAAATGATGTGGTTATGCGTCTGGCAAGCGGAGAAGTGTTAGATGGACGTATTAGTTTGGTTGGAGAAAAAGCAGTAATGGTTCGTCATGTTTTTAAAGAGGGAGGACATATTGAACAAGAGATTAAACGGTCAGATATAGAATCACTTCTTTTTAAGCCGGTCAACAATGTAAAAAGCTCTGAGACGAAGAAGGCTCTTAAGAAGTTATTCCCCGCTATGACATTGTATACCGAAGGAAATATCACCATCATCACCGATTCGTATATTACCTGGGTTAAGAAGTATAAACAAGCGTTGCGGAGGACACAAACGGAGATCTATTTTAACTTTTATGAGCTTTATAAGACGCAAAAACAGTCTGTTCAAAATTTTGTTGTTATTTTTGATAATCCATCAGAGTATGTGAAATATGCTATAGCCGATGGAGTGCCGGGATGGATTGCGCCGGGATATTTTAGTCCGACGACAAACGTTTTGTATTTATATAATATGATCGGTGAACAAACGGAAGAGTTTATTCGAAGGCTGATGATTAATATTTATGGAAATGTAATTGATTCTGTCGTCGATCAAGTAGAGGCTCTTGTTCATGATAGATATCACGTTTTTGTTGAAGGACAGGCAAAGGGGATTAAGGATAAATATTGGCAGTACTTTGACTGGTGGATGGGACTTCTTCGCAGAACGACCTTTTTGGTTCTTCGTCATGAATTTACACATGAAATGCTCAGTAATTGGGGATTAGTTATGGTTGTTGTTTCGACATTTGACGAAGAAGAATTCCCCCATGCAGATAAGAAAAAAAAGTTTCTTGAAACGAGTGATGCCGCAGAAGGGTTGAAGATATTGATGGAATTAGGTACGTTGAGAAGTCAGGATTCTCTACCGCCAATGCGGGCGACCAATTCATGGCTTGCGGAAGGGTTAGCAACGTATGGTGAAACCGAGATGCTTGGTACTGATAACGAAGAACGCATTTTTTGGTTTCAGGAAATGTTGCGCGAAAATGCTTTTTTTCCGCTTGAACAGTTAACAGTGTATAAAATTGGTAGTTTCCCCGGCGTATGCTATGACGCCATGTTATATGCCTATGCGGAAAGTTGGGCGCTCGTCACATTTTTTATGGAGAAATATCCCGATGAATTTATGCAGTACGTTCATAAAGTAGGAAGCCAAACATCGGAAGCAAATCAAGACCTTGAGTGGCTCATTGAGGCAATAGGGAAAGATGCACGGACTATCGAAAAAGAGCTCCTCGCCTTTATGGATCAGTTTCCCGAAGTTGAAAATCCGCTTATGAAAACATTTGATAAGAGGAAAGAATTGCATGATAGCCTTGTTACCTTTGGGTATGTCAAGGCTTAGAATAATGGTATCCCGTCAAAATCTTTTTCTTTTAAATCTTTATCACTCATATCAATAATACGCAGGATCGTCGGTGTTATATCAAGAATAGAAGGGTTTTCTTTTATTATATGCTTGTTTGAGAGGATTATTCCCGGTATGAGCTGTGGATCACACAAATGAGTTCCTGACCATTTCTTCAGATTATCCTCGATAATGTTTTTTGGCACCGCACCGAGCGCTGTTTGCCATGATGCACGATACCCTTTATTAAATCCAATATACAGATCAGGTGTTGTGTCGATATGCTTTCCCCAGAAAATTTCTTCTCGTTTATATACGTTATTAACAACTCGTTGTTTATATTTTTCGTCGAACCATGTTGTTAATTTTTGTGATAGTTCTTCTTTAAGGAGTTCTGTTGCTTCACCAGACGCGACGATACCGTCCCGCTCTCTTCCGAGTTGGTTAATATACAGTGCACCAAAACCGATTGAGTATGCCCGTGTTTTTGACCAATCAATGTCTGAAAGGAGTTCTCGTCCCTCTGCAGCACGTATATTTTTCAATGAAAGATATCCGTTTTGCCTTAGCCAGCTATTGATATGTACGGCTCTCCGAAACGTTGTAAAACCATGGTCAGATAAGACGATTAACGTATCTTCCCCTTGCATTTTTTCTAATACTGTTCCCAAGACGGCATCCATCTTTTTATACCACGTATGAATTATTTCTTTGAATGGTTCCGGTGCATCCTTTTCATATAACGGATGATCCGGGTCGGTATATCGCCAGAACATATGCTGTACAATATCTGAGGACTCAAAATAGCAAAATAAAACCCCTTTTTGAAACCGGTTCAGTTCATAATCAAGCATTGCTTTTTTTTCTTTGAAGACTTCATTCACTTGTTCTATGAATGGTTCTTCACTGAGCCGTTTTTCATTTACTGCCCACGTGTCCATTGGCATCCCTTGGGTATAATAAAGACCGATGGCTTCTACTAATTCCTTACTATATGCGTTAGGAGAAGAGATAGTGAATAGGGGATTTCGAGGATCAAAGTTTATCGGGCTTATATACAGTTTAAATTCTGGTTCTATACTGACGAGATAAAATTTAAATATTCCTTTTGCCTTTTTTAGTAAACCGATAGGGAAGATTACTTCTTGCCAGTTGCTCCACGTGCCTTCCGTAAGATTAAGCTTACTATTCTGATATTCAATCAAAATGCTTTTTTTATCGTTCTGTATCGTAACATTCATAGGAACGGTAGCATTTTCAGCTTTCGTGCCAATGCGTGCAACGCGCGGCCCGATTATGTTTATCGTCATAAACGCCCTTTTGTCGACGCGAAATACCTCTCCACCAATATCCTTATTTTTATCTAACGGTTCACTCGTATAAAAGGTAAAGGTGCCTTCGGTCCCCAAAATATCAGGAACACCCATACCGGAAAGCATCCTTCCCTTTATTTTATCGGGTGGAAACGTGACCGGGCAGGTGATGATAACGGTCGGGATGCCTGCGTGAGAAGTATAGTTCCAGAAACACTTACTTTTGATGACCCGGTGTGCTTTTCCTCTTTTAATATGAGAAAGCGAAAGGGTCAAACCATAGGTTTCGGGATCGCGGACAATAAAATCATACATTCCGTTTTTTCCCGGATTTTGCCCGGTGGAAAATCCACTCCAGGCTACCGGTGATTGCGAGGGATTCGTTGTTGCAAGCCGCCGATATGATCCCGCTCTACTCAAGCGAGAAAAATTCGGAAGACTTCCTTCCTGCATCATCGGTTCAATAATTTCCGGGCTGAGGCCATCAAATCCAAGGATAATGATTTTTTTATCAAAATCAGATTTTGGTGTATTCATACAGACTCCTATGACTATTATACCGATAATTGCGAATATAATCAGAATAATAGATACTATTTCTTTACGTTTCTTAAAAAATTTAAATATTGTTTTAAAGAAAAAAGTGATCGTACCAAAAAATCCGAGTAGGAGCGTTAAAAGGCCAGCACCAGCGCCGAAAAGGGTAAAGCCTGTACCTGGATCGATGTAATTGAAAGACATAAATGGTTACATTGCTATATTGATAAATTGTGGGATTGCTATATAATACGTCAAAATGATAGCATAGTTAGAACAGGAGCTCAAATAGTAAATTATAGTGAAATATATCGATGCCACTCATTCAACCCATAATAAGGCCGCCGGCTGAAGCTGATAGTTTCCTTCTGCAGGTTACCGTCGGCTGTTCAGCAAATGATTGTACCTTTTGCGGTGCGTACATGAAAAAGCCATTTCGCATTCAAGATACGTCTGTCATTATAAAGGATATTGAAAAAGGTGCTCGACGATATCCGAAGACACGAAAGATTTTTCTTCTTGATGGGGATGCATTAGTACTCAGTAATGAGAAGCTTATTCCCATCCTGGAAAAAATAATAACCGCATTTCCAAAATTGACGCGCATAGCAAGCTATGCCAATGGATACAATATTACGAGTCGAAGCGATAAAGAATTGCAGGAATTGTATGAACATAAATTACGGTTGCTCTACATTGGCCTTGAGAGCGGTAATCAGGAGATATTGGATCGTTGTAAAAAAAAATCAACAAGTGATGAAATGGTTATGGCGGTGCAGCGCGCTGCACACAGTAATATAAAATCTTCTGTTATCCTTCTTCTCGGATTAGGAGGGAGGAAGTTTTCAAAAGAGCATATCCGTGACAGTATCATTGTCTTAAACAGAATGCAGCCCCGGTATCTTTCATTTCTTTCTCTTATGCTTATTCCGGGCACACCACTATATCGTGAGGCTGAGCGGGGTGATTTTGAAGAATTAAATGCACACGAATTACTGGATGAGACCCATGCAATTCTAGAAGGGCTTACGCTTGATAAGACAATTTTTCGCACGAATCACGCTTCGAATTATTTTCCCCTGGAAGGGCGTCTGCCGTATGATAAGGAACGGTTGTTGCTTCTTCTTAAAACTGCACGGGAAGGGAATATCCCATTAAAGCCAGACTTTTTTCGTGGCCTTTAATTTATAGAAAGGTGAGTATACCAGTGTTAGAAATACAGAAACAATTAAGAAGGCGCGGTAATAAAAAGAAGGCTAAAATTTTACAACGTTTTTTTAAAACCGGGCTGGGTGAATATGGTCATGGTGACCGTTTTCTCGGCGTAACAGTTCCGGTTATCCGTAAAATAGCAGAGCAACATAAGGATATACCGCTTCCATGTAGTATCCGGTTGCTCAAATCAACCATTCATGAAGAACGCGTCTTGGCGCTTTGTATCCTTGTTGTCCAATATAAAAAAAGTGATACAATAAAGAGGAAAAGAATCTACGAACTCTATCTAGAAAATACACGGTGGATAAATAACTGGGATCTTGTTGACCTGACGGCACCGCATATCGTGGGAGCATATCTTTTTAATAAAGACACACGGGTCCTGATGCGGCTTGCCAAATCAAGGATGTTGTGGGAGAGAAGAATCGCTATTGTTTCGACGTTTTATTTTATTAGGCACAATAGTTTTAATGAAACGCTTACAATCGCTGCTTTGTTATTGTATGATAAAGAAGACTTAATACATAAAGCAGTAGGGTGGATGCTTCGTGAAGTAGGGAAGCGTGATGTAGATTGTGAAGAACAATTTCTGCGAGAATATTATAAGAAAATGCCGCGAACGATGTTACGTTATGCAATAGAAAGATTTCCGGAGAGAAAACGGCAGGCGTACCTAAAAGGAAACGTATAGGAGAAAGACATGGCACAGAAAGATTTTTATAAAATATTAGGAGTAAGCGAAACAACTTCCCAAGATGACATTAAAAAGGCATATAAAAAACTTGCGGTTAAATATCATCCTGATAAACATCTCAAAGATAAGAGTGCTGCTGAGGCAAAGTTTAAGGAAATCTCCGAAGCCTATTATGTACTGGGCAATCCTGAAAAACGTAACCAATATGATATGATGCGCAAATACGGCTATCAGGGAGCAGGGGCAGGCGGCGGTTATTCGGGCGCTTCGAATGGATTTAATTCTGATGATTTCTTAAAACAATTTATGGGTGGCGGGCGCAGAAAACGTTCGAGTTGGTCATCGATGGGCGGTGATTATTCGATTTTTGATGATATTTTCGGCAGTGCATTCTCTATGGGGGGGGCACCGGGAGGGGGAACGTCATTTCGTTTTACGTCTGACCCCGGAATGGGCGGATATGACCGCTTACATGCTGATGATTCATCATCACAACAGATTGATACCGATTTTACCAAATCGATTAATCTGACACCACAACAAGCACGCACCGGCGGTAAGATTAAGTTAAAACTTTCAACGGGACAAGTATTGATGGTCAATATTCCTCAAGATGCAAAACAAGGTCAAAAATTGAAGATTCCGCGTCAAGGAAATGTCTGTCCCTGTTGCAGAAAAAAAGGCGATTTGCTGTTGGAATTGAACATTAAATAATACTATGAGCGTTATGTAGAGCAGGAGAATATGGTTGCGATGAAATATGGGTTTGTAATAGGAGTCCTTATTATTGGTATAGCTACTTCTCTTTTTGCCGATACGATTTATTTTAAGAATAAAGAAACTATAAACGGCGTTATTGAAAAAGAGTCAGCAAAAGAGATCGTTATTGATGTCGGCGCAGGTAAATTTACTTTTTTGCGCAGTGAAATTGACCGTATTGAAAAAGATGCCTTAGGAGGAGAGAATGCCGGTGAAGATAATAGATTGAACGCATCTCGTGATGCGGACGTATCTTCCCAATTAAGTGTTTTAATGAGCACCGTACGGAAGGAACGTATGCTGTTGGCTCGTGATAAAAGAAAATATGATAACATTAAACGGAAAATACGGTTATTTGAAGATACGCTGGCACGCCACTATAAGGAATACGAAGCACTTGCCGAAGAAAATAAGCAGGACACAAAAAAACTCAAACGTCATATGACGTTTGCTGAAAAAACAAAACAAGGAAATCGCCGGGAAGAAATGAATGTTATCAATGCAAAGACTAGGAATTATGAACTTAAAATACGTAGGTTTGAACATGAAAAAGATATTGTGGGTATAAAAGTATCGCAATCCTTTGGGGTATTAAAGACAGCGATTGAAACGCTAACCGTTCACTATGAAAAAATGGTACGTGAAAATCCCGAGCAGCAGTATGAGAGTATTAAAACGATGATAGATCAGTTCTATGATGATGTGCTACAAAAAGGTATTCCCCTACGGCAGCAGGGAAAAAATTTCATTGCCGATGTTCGGCTTAATGATGCCCTTGTTATTCCTTTGATCGTTG
>JAHJGZ010000018.1 GCA_018823795.1 Candidatus Omnitrophota bacterium | reverse complement strand
TTAAATTCATAGTAATCAAGATGCCGCCGTAATCCTTTATCACCTTTTATATCATGCACGATATAGGGGCCGGTCTCATTAAAACTTTTATAATCCGATCCCCATGATTCATTCAATGCATCGATAGTATTACCATACTTCGTTTGTATAAATTGTTGAAAAAGCCCCGGCTCTTTACCAAACCCATATTGATGACCAAACGTATCAGGCCACGGATCAATTTCATTATCAGCTTGCAATAAAATAATATGTCCTCCTCGACGCGTTGCTTGATACGGCCGGAGTACTGCGCATACCTTCTTCATGTAATTGGCAGCATATTTTAAAAACTGAGTGTGCAAACGATGATATTTATAGGCATAATCAGGAACACCATCATTGGGAGATTCACTATAAATATAGGGGCCGGGACGAATGATAACCCAGAATTTTTTCCGCTTGAGCAGGTCTAAGAATCCTTTTAAATTCCGACAGGGATCAGTACGTCCCGTGAAATCAAATTTTCCTCTTTTATACTCGTGATAAAACCACGGAACATACGTAGCAACAGTATTAATTCCCATTTTTCTAATAGCAGAAAGACAGATTTCCCAACTGGACGGGTTGAGTCTCCAATAATGCATTTCACCGCTTATAAGAGGAATTTTTTTCTTCCCGACAACGATTTGTCTTTTTTCAACCTTTACTGCGGGCATAGGTGAACCTTTATTTATAGTACAATATTAACGAGCTTTTTAGGAACCACAATAAATTTTTTAATCTGCTTGCCGCCAATCATTGCTGAAATTTTTGCATCAGCAAGTACGATCTTTTTTATTATTTCCTGCGATGCATCAGCAGGAATCCTCACCCGTGAACGAACCTTCCCCAAAACTTGAATAGCAATTTCGATTTCATTCTGAATTAATGCTTTGGGGTCATAGGTAGGCCATCCTGACGAGAAGACTGTGTCACGATTACCGAAACGACACCACAGTTCTTCGCTGATATGGGGAACAAAGGGAGCAAGAAGCTTCACCATTACTTCAGCAGCTTCGGTGAGTAACTTTTTATCTTTGTCCGTCTGTACCGTAAACTGATACACCCCATTAAGAAGTTCCATAATACGGCTTATGGCGGTATTAAAGTGAAAGCTCCCTTCCAAATCATCACTTACTTTCTTAATGGTCTCGTGCATATTCCTTCGTAATTCTTCAAAGGTAACTTTTCCTTCCCGAACAGACCATTCATCAAGAGAGGTAACAAAACGCCAAAGGCGGCCTAAAAAACGATATGCCCCTTCCACTGCTTGATCATTCCATTCAGCGTCCTTTTCCGGAGGACCGATAAATAATGTATAGAGCCGTACTGTATCCGCGCCATACTTCGCAATAAGAGCGTCAGGACTCACTACATTCCCCTTCGATTTACTCATTTTTGCACCGTTTTTAATAATCATCCCTTGGGTAAAGAGGCGCGCAAAAGGCTCCGGAAAATTCACCAGTCCAAGGTCATAAAAAACTTTTGTAAAAAAACGGGAATACATCAAATGGAGTATTGCATGTTCAATGCCGCCAATATATTGATCGACCGGTAACCATTTATTGACTAACGTCGTATCAAATGCTTGCGCCGAATCTTTCGCTGAGATATAGCGAAGATAATACCAGCTCGAACACACAAAGGTATCCATGGTATCAACCTCTCGTTCGGCTCCCCCCCCGCACTTCGGGCAGGTACATTTTTTAAATTCTTCGTGTATTTGAAGCGGTGAGACACCGGTGGGCTTAAATGCAATATCTTCAGGTAATTGAACCGGCAGCTCATTTTCTGGAACAGCCTGTGGTCCACATTTCGTACAATAACAAATAGGAATGGGCGCTCCCCAATACCGTTGTCGTGAAATAAGCCAATCTTTCAGTCGAAAATTAATTGTCCGCGTGCCGTATTTTTTTTCTTCAATATAATCTGAAATTTTAACGATTGCCTCAGCGCTCCGTAAGCCATTAAACTGATCTGAATTCACCATAGTACCGATATCGACAAAAGCACATTGCATAGTCTCTGCATCTAATGACTCATCAGGATTATCAATAACAACACGTATTGGTAAATCATACTGCTTCGCAAATTCAAAATCTCTCTGGTCATGAGCAGGTACTGCCATCACCGCTCCGGTCCCATAATCCATTAAAACATAATTTGCAATCCACAAAGGAATTTTTTCTCCGGTAAGCGGATTGATTATGTAACGACCAGTAAATATACCTTCCTTCGCAGTTTCTTCACTCGTCCGCGTAATTTTATCCTCAGCTTTTATTTTCTTAATAAAAGCATGTATTTCATCCCGGTTAGGAGCATTTTCTATTAACGTATCAATCTGGGGATACTCTACAGCAAGAACAAAATAGGTCACCCCATAAATCGTATCAGGGCGCGTGGTAAAACAAGGAATGGAAAATTCACCATCAACAACCGGAAAATGTATTTCTACCCCTTCGCTGCGCCCTATCCAGTTCTTTTGCATACGCTTCACTCTCTCGGGCCATTCTTCCAGAAGCTTTAAGTCATCAAGCAATCGCTGGGCATAGTCGGTGATCTTAAAAAACCACTGTTCTAATTCCTTCTCATTAACAGAGCTCTCACACCGCTCACACGCTCCATCAACTACTTGTTCATTCGCTAAAACAGTCTGACAGGATGGACACCAATTAACCGTTGCTTTTTTCTTATATGCCAAACCTTTTTCATATAATTTAAGAAAAATCCACTGCGTCCACTTATAATATTCAGGCATACAGGAGGTAACTTCCCGTGACCAGTCATACCCCACTCCCCACTGACGAAGCTGTTCTTTCATTTGATTAATATTATTGAGTGTAGAAACTTTAGGATGGATATTATTTTTAATCGCAGCATTTTCTGCTGGCAGGCCAAACGCATCAAATCCCATAGGGGAAAGAACCGTATACCCCTGCATCATTTTATAGCGAACAACGGCATCACCAATAATATAATTCCGGCCATGTCCGACATGGAGTGCAGCAGAAGGATACGGAAACATAACAAGGCAGTAGTACTTCCGAACATCTTTTTTGTTTACATCGACTGCGAATAATTTTTCATCAGCCCAATACCGCTGCCAGCGCGCCTCAATCTCTCTAAACGGATAACTTTTTTGAGGGGAATTATGTTCCATAATGAATTCAGATTATAACAAATAGGGAAAGAAAATCAACGGGTAAAAGTAAGAGCCATACACAACACATAAAGTTCAATCCGTTGTCTCAATTCTTTTTAAAAAAAACTTTCTGTTTTTAATGCTGACGAAATTTGACCATGCTCTTTCGTTATACGATTGAGCCTGTACAATTTCTTTTATTGCATTCGTCTGTGAAACAAGTTCATCAGCATGATAGACCATAATGGCTTCGAGTGTTTTCGGCAGAACAGGAGACTGTTGTTCATATTCGCCATGATGGGAAAGAATAATATGCTTCAGATGAAGTTGTATATCTTCAGGAAAGTGATCAATGTTTTTTATTTTTTCAATCAAAAGTTCAAAACCAAGTGAAAGATGACCGACCAAACCACCCTTATGAGTATATTCAAAAGTCTGAGGATCAAGTTCAAATACTTTTCCTACGTCATGGAGAAAAGCTCCAATGAGAGCCATATCTTTATTTGCTTCTGGATAGAGCTCACACACTTTTTCAACGACAACCATAACTTCATACGTATGTTCCAGCAGACCACCAATGTACGCATTATGCCAGCTTCGAGCCCCCGGCGCTTTTTTAAAACGGTTCATTAAATCTTCGTCTTTCAAAAATTCCATCACCAACTGCGATATCCACTGATTTGAAACATTCTTCCTTAAGATGCTTTTAACTTTCTCAAATAACGTATCTCTATTTTCAATACACCGGATAAGATCACTCTGTTGATACTCTTCAGGGGAGGCAGCCCGCACTTCTTCGACTTTTATTTGACTACTCCCCTTATATTCGGTAACCGTGCCCCGCACCATAACGACCCCGCCGATATCAATCTGCGTATCGGCTGTTTCCGCCTGATTCCACATTCGTCCTTCAATCGAACCACTTTTATCGGCAAAACCCAACTTAAGATACGGTTTATTGTCTTTTGTCTTATCAAGTTCTTTCTTCTTAAGCAAAAAAAATGTTTCGATAACTTCCCCTACTTTTAAATCTTGTACATATGTTTTCACATCCGCCCCTTTATTACTCTTCATAATTGTATCGCTCCAAAAGTTTTAAAGTTTTTTATCCTCTTTAACTCGTCGCCACCATATGGTCTCTCCGGTCTCCCCTCGTATCCGCATACCAACTTTTTCAAGAATGCGGTGTAGTGGAATATCATATTTCGGTGTTTCCGTTTTTATTGAAGCAACGTGTGGTTGGCTGAATGCCCACTTTACAAATGTTCGTAATGCCTCGGTTAAGTATCCTTTCCCTTGGTATTCAGGATGAATCATGTATCCAATTTGAACTTCACCACGTACGTCAGGCATTCCATAAAAACAAAATCCTCCGATACGACGATTCTCTTCTTTCAGCACAATTTCCCAATTGGTATACCAAAGATAGTTTCCTTCATCTTCAGAAACCTTTGTAATCCATATACGACATGCTTCTTTTAACTTTTGAATATCCTTTTCGTCCGGAGGGGTGTCAGTTTCCTTAAGACCAAGTTTTTCCTCAAACTTCTTACTATCATCATTTAAGAGTTTAAGCTGTTCAAGGTCCAATGGAATTAAACGCAACCGCTTCGTTTCGAATTCAAGCATAACGGCATATCAATCTTTATCTTGGTTTTTTGTCAATTTTTCGTTCTATTATATCAAAAAGGTAAGCCATGAGAAAACCGTAATGTACGCTCGCAAAGATCTCTTATTATTACATCGTAACCATTGTAATACTATACGAGACGTTATACCATTATTACTTTAATAGTATCTCTCACGGGGTTCCCCGGTGAAGGAGCATAGTACAGATAATGATGTCGATACTATGCGGCAGGAATGAGGTATTTTACATGTTCGACTAACTCTTCAATTTTAAATGGCTTCGGCAGCAAAATGGAAATACCATATTGTGCGTGTAGCTTTGCTAATTCGGGTGGGTAGTGGGCAGATATCATAATAATTTTAGTTTTTGGAGAGATCTTTTTAACCTCAAGAGCGGTTTGAAAACCATCTTTTTCGCTATGAGAAAATTGCAACAAATTGTCTACGATTAAAAGATCAACTGTTTGTTTCTGTATAAGACGAATTACTTCAGTATAACTTGTTGCCGTGAGGACAGTGTATTGCAATTCCTCAAAAAGGTCTTTATAAAAATCGTTTATTTCAAGCTCATCTTCTAATGTCAATATTGTTTTCATTATGCACTCCCCATGCGATACTTAACTCATTTAATTTAAAAATGATATACGACACTTTTCTTCTGTATTAAATTTAATACTGTCGTAATTAAAATAATTGTATCATATAAAAACAAAATTGCAAGAATATCACGTGATTATCATCTCTACGATGAGATTTTTCTACAAAGCATCGTATGAATATTTACATTGAAATTAAACCTCGAGTAAGTATAATGATGTACTTGTTTCTATACATGAAGGGGGTGTAGCTCAGCTGGGAGAGCATCACAATGGCATTGTGAGGGTCAGGGGTTCGAATCCCCTCACCTCCAGTCTTCGTTCTTCACTTCGTGAAGAACTACGCCTGGGCAAGCCGTTCATGAATACAGAGTGCGATTGAGAACGAAGACTGCCACGGCATAGCGTAAGCGAAGCCGGGCATATAATGAAATACTAAATCGTATTATCAGTTTCAAATTTCGCCTGGACAAGCTACCGATGGATGATTTTTACTATGTCTACATATTACAAAGCATTGCTGATAAAAATCGCTATTATGTTGGGTTGACAAATAACTTAGACAAACGTTTAATAATACACAACAATGGGGCATGTGCTCATACTTCGAAATATTGTCCTTGGCACATTACAAACACAATTGCTTTCAAAGAAAAAGCAAAAGCGGTTGCATTTGAAAAATATCTTAAAAGTCATTCGGGACGAGCTTTTGCAAAAAAACATTTTTAATAGTCTTCGTTCGAAACGAAAATTATCTTTATGAAACACATACTGTTTACATTATTATTCATTGTTGTCTTTGTTTCCGTCTCCGTGGCGGAAGAAGCGTCGCGTCCTGTGTATGTTATTCAAATTGATGACAAAATAATCAATCCTATCATTCAAGAATATATTACCTCTGCAATTCAGGAAGCGGAAGCGAAAAATGCAGAATGCTTAATCATTGAACTCGATACTCCCGGAGGTCTTTTAACGTCAACGCGTACGATAGTTAAAGAAATCATGAATGCACATGTTCCTATTGTCACCTATATTACTCCGAGCGGTTCACGAGCAGGTTCTGCTGGTGTTTTTATCACGCTCGCCTCTCACATCGCTGCGATGGCCCCTTCGACAAATATTGGTGCTGCACATCCGGTGAATTTAGAGGGAAAAGGGAAATCAATTTCTGAAATCGTGTATCGAATAATCAAGTATCTTGAGCACAAAAAAGACGGTACAGAAAAACAAGGGCACGATGATAAAGATATCGAACCCGAAGAAGACAGTGAAATTCTTTCTGAAAAAATATTGAACGATACCGTCGCCTGGGTAAAAACGATTGCACGCAACCGGGGACGCAATGTCGAATGGGCTGAAGATGCGGTGCGGAAAAGTATTTCACAGACTGAAAAAGAAGCAATAGACCTTTCAATAATTGATATTATTGCCCAGGATAGTAACAAATTACTTGAACAGATCAACGGTAAAAGCGTTACTCTGAGTAACGGTACCACAAAAACACTCAATTGCTCGCCGGCGGATATTCATTATGTCAAACTTTCAACACGACAAAAAATTCTTCTTGCTATTAGTCATCCAAATATAGCGTACATTTTAATGATGCTTGGTTTCTATGGGCTTCTTTTTGAAATTACTCACCCCGGAATTGGTTTCCCCGGTATAGCAGGCGCGATGTGTCTCATCCTTGCTTTTGTTGCTCTTTCAACGTTACCGATTAATTATGCGGGGTTGTTATTAATTATATTGGGTATCATTTTATTCATCGCAGAACTCAATGTGGTGAGTTATGGTCTTCTTACGTTAGGAGGACTCGTCAGTATGTTTTTGGGATCATTAATGCTCATTGATAGTCCCTATTCATTAATGCGTGTCTCTCTTGAAATTATTTTTCCTTTAGTGCTTTCAACTGCGGCAATCATCGTCTTCCTCGTTGGTGCCGTAATTAAAGCACATCGGGGGAAATCCCTTGTCGGTAAAGAAGGGTTGATCGGTGCAACAGGAATAGCAGAATCAGTGATTGACCCGGTTGGAACAGTTACTATTCATGGCGAAATTTGGCAGGCGCGAAGTAAACAGCCTATTGACAAGGGGGATACAGTAAAAATAATGGATGTTAAACATTTAGAACTGTTCGTCGAACGAACACGAACTCATTAAACGAAAGGAGTTTACATGATGCCTTTTCCTATTATTGTACTTATCTTTGTTATTGGCTATCTTATTAATTCAGTTAAAGTATTGCGTGAATATGAACGCGGTGTAATTTTTCGATTGGGACGAGTTCTCTCGAAACCAAAAGGGCCGGGTCTTATCTTAGTATTTGCACCTATTGATAAAATGGTAAAAGTAAGTCTGAGAACTGTTGTCCTCGATGTTCCCCCGCAAGATATTATTACAAAAGACAATGTCTCGGTTAAAGTTAATGCCGTTGTTTACTTTCGGGTTCTTGAGCCATTAAAGGCTATCATTGAAGTCGAAAATTTTCTCTTTGCAACATCGCAAATGGCACAAACAACACTGCGCAGTATTCTTGGACAAGGGGAATTGGACGAACTGTTAACAGCACGTGATAAAATCAATCACGAATTACAGACCATTCTTGATAAAGCAACAGATCCGTGGGGCATTAAAGTATCGTCAGTAGAAGTAAAACACGTTGACCTTCCTGTAGAAATGCAGCGTGCAATGGCTCGGCAGGCAGAAGCAGAACGTGAACGGCGTGCTAAAGTGATCAGTGCAGCAGGTGAAGAACAAGCAGCCGTAAAATTAGTCGAAGCTGCTCAACAAATGGCACAGCATCCGATGGCGATGCAGTTACGCTACTTACAAACGCTTGTTGAAATCGCGTCTGAAAACAATTCAACGACGATTTTTCCTATTCCACTTGAAATGTTAAATATGTTTAAACCAAAAAGTTAATGGTAAAAGATAATAAGCCGGGGTGGCGAAATTGGCAAACGCACGGGATTCAAAATCCCGCGGGACCTGTGCGCCCTTGAGGGTTCAAGTCCCTCCCCCGGCATTTTCTTTATCTATGAAGGACTTGAAGTGAGCTCTGCGCCGACCTTAGGTACAAACTGGTAACATAGTTAACAAAATAAACCGGGGACATAGGTAACAGTTTATAATCTACGGCAAGGAGGTAAATACCATGCCGTGGATCAAAACAAACCCTATGGACCAAAAAT
>JAHJGZ010000160.1 GCA_018823795.1 Candidatus Omnitrophota bacterium | reverse complement strand
CAGGCGCATTTACTTTTACATCTACAAATTTGCCCCATTCTTCTGTATGCCCTGTGAATCTTTTCATAAATCTTGCATAGCAATATAAACAAGAGTGCATACAGCCTACATAAGGATTTATGACATAATCTGCATCGGGCAAATTTGATTTAGTGATTATTGATGATGCTTGAATTTCTTTTATTTTCATCATCATAATTGTATAAGATTGTAGGATTTTATAAAATCATCGAATCAAAGTAGCGTTAAGGAGAGGGGGGGGCGGAATTGAATATAACGTTTCCCGATGAAGCGAAGTTTTTGTTTTTCTTCCTTGGTGTTAATTAATTAAGAAAAGAAAAACAAAAATTTGGGTCGGAAGAAAAGTTTACTCATTATTTTTATCCTCCGTAGCTTCAGCGGAGGGGGAATCATTAATAAAGGAACTTTTCTGGAGCCGCTTATCGCGGTGTTAGGCGATGTATCTGATTACGTAAACTTGGATTTCAGTTGAGCGTTATCCAGCCCTTCGGATATTAATCCTGTTAAATACTCTAAAGAAATTTTATGATGCTTTTCATCGTATGAATCTATGCAATCGGTAGCAAGGTAAACTTTATAATCACGTTGGTAAGCGTCAATTGCCGATGTGCGCACACAGGCGTGAGTGTTGATACCACCGATTATTAAAGTATCAGCCTTAATTTTCTGCAATAGCTTTTCTAAATCAGTATTAAAAAAAGCACTATAGCGTTTTTTTATAATTTCATGATCAGTTTTATCTTTAACTAGTTCAGGAAGAAGTTGACTGCCTTTTGTATTGGCCATTGTTAATTTATAACCTCTTTCTTGGTACGGTATCGGAGCATCGCTCATGTCTTCTTTAAATTCTTGGCGCACAAAAATAACCGGAATATTTTTTGACCTAGCAAATTGCGTTAATTCATTTATATTGGTAGTCAACTTTTTCCGATTTTTTGATAATCGCTCTTTGTCGAAAAAATCTTGTTGTACGTCGATTATAATTAAAACTGGCATCATAAAATTTCTTTTTAAAAGCGAAGTAATCAGATATTTCGCCTAACGTTTCTGAGTATCCGAAGTTTTTTGCCGGATTTACTCATTAATATTTGTATTTCAGCACTTTCGTTTATTTGTTGGAAGACTTTCATGCTAGTACATTCGGAGGCAAAAAATTTGGGTGAAACAAAATGGACATTCCTTTAAAATATATATGAGTCCATTTTGTGGAACCGGATACTCAGTGTTATACGAGAGTAATTTTAGCCCCGTCCTACTTCTCTGCAATTAACATATAACGCTTAGAATTCGTTTTAATACCTCTGTCCGAGATATTTTGCTTGATGAAGTCCTCCAGCTTTTCAAAATCGCTACTATCTTGCCCAAAATTTGTAACGGTTGGCGTATGCTTTAAAAGGAAAATGAGATCTTCCGGTCTTTCATAATGCTCAGTAGCATCATACTCAAGAGTTTCAACACGAGAAAAACCTGCGGCTTTAAGACGACTTGCGTAGTCTTTCATCGCCGTACCATCTTCAACGCCAAAAGCCTGCCCGCGTCCAAATGACTCTTTAATATTTTTTTTATCAGCTTCACCTACTTGTTGAGATAAGAAAATTCCACCTTTGTCCAGTAATCGAAAAGTCTCAGTTGGACTAAAATCAGAATGCCTACAAGAAATCATATTGAACATATTATCGGGGAATTTTATATTTTCGCCATCCATAACAAAGAATCGGGCATTTTTAACCTCCGAGCGGAGCAGGTTTTTTCTTGCTGTGTCTATCATACCATCAGAAATATCAATACCGATTACGAGTTGCAAATTTTGGGCAATTTTAAGCACTTTCTCGCCACCACCGGTACCAACATCAAGCAAAATATCGGGTTTCTTACACCTTTTTATCACTTCATCGTAAAGCTCCCATTCGACACCTTCAGATGTATGCCTCACTTTACTAAAATCCCAGCCGATTTCAGAACCGACCTTATCGTAAAACTCTTTAAATTCTTGTTTTGTTAAACTCATAAAAATTTTGTTAATTGTACTAGGGGCTAAAATTATTTCGTATAACTACCTTTATGCGAACTTATGTATTTTTTGACTTAAATTAGGTATAATAGTTGTGAATAAGTAGTTTATACCCTCGGGGGGTATAAATGAAGTTATTATAACT
>JAHJGZ010000017.1 GCA_018823795.1 Candidatus Omnitrophota bacterium | reverse complement strand
CGCATTAAGGACCTTCACATAGTAAAGTTCCTTACATTTGTCTTTTATGCAACATATTTTTTTTTCGATAAAACTTTTTATACTTTTCGGCATTTTATGCAATCCAACGTTTTAAATAATTCATAACTTTATATTTAATTCCTTTAATTTCATTAGATTCAGCCGAAGACTTTTTATAGTCTGGTAAAAATTTTCTAGCTTTTAAATATCGTTCATGTTCACGAATGATAAAGTCATAATCTGTCCAGGTTCGTTGCATTTTACCATATCCCTTTATAGGAGAGCCGATGAGTAATCCAAAGGATTCTATCGTTCCCCATTCTTCTGTACTGCAAGGTATTTTCCAACCCATTTTCATTGCACATTCAAAAAGTGGCGTTCCCGGATACGGCATAAAAGTGCCTATTTTTCCGCACGGACGTTCATAGAGTCTTTCCATTTCAATAACAAAATCAAAAGTTTCTTGAATATCTTCGAGCGTTTCACCGGGCATGCCTACGATAAAACACCATATTGCATAAATGTCATATTTTTTTAAAAGATAAAGAGCTTTTTTCATCTCGTTTACCGTTTGACCTTTCTCTATCCTTCGAAGAGTGCTATCGGAACCCGACTCCCCCCCTATCAGCAATCTATAGCATCTTCCATTGTCTTTAATTCGCTTGCAAAATTCATCATTAATATACGTAACGCGCGTTGCTCCGAACCAGTCGCACTCTATTTTATTTACAATATCAAATGCCCGGTCCCTATGCACAAATAAATTATCGTCACAAAATTGGATGGCTGTGACTTTGTATTTTTCTTTTAAATATTCGATATCCGAAAGAACTTTTTCCGTAGGATACGTACGATATTTTTTATTATCTAATGCCTGATTACAACAAAACGCACAGTTATAGGGACACCCACGCGATGTAATATAGGAAAGTTTTCTATGCCCAGATACTTGTTCCACATAAGAGGAGAAATCAAATCTTTCAAGGTCAAGATGAATGGTACCGAATGAAGCATGGCGGATTACAGTACTTATATTTTTCTTCCCTGAAGGTTCTTTATACGCGATACCATCAATTTTGGAGAAATCCTTTTTTTCTTCTAGTGCCATAATAACTTCAATAAAAACTTCTTCTCCTTCTCCGCGACAAACAATATCTATATAATCTTCTTGGATACACTGTTCCGGTACAATCGTCGGATGCACCCCTCCCCAAATAATCGGAATATTCAATTTTGCTTTTACTAATTTTGAAAAGAGAGCTGAATAATACGTCGATCTTCCTGTCGTAACCGAACAACCGATTGCTAACGGTTTATCCTTTTTTGCGGATGCTATTACTTTTTTAAAAAAAGTTTTCTCACCTCCTGGGCTTGCATGATGAAAAATTTTATACGGTATATTGTTTTCAGTTAATCTGCTACCGATAAAAAATAACCCATACGGAATATATTGCGACCACCCAGAATCTATTTTGACCAAGTATATCATTGCGTCACTTCCTACCGTATTTTTCAATAATTATTGTACTATGCTCCAGGTAAGATGAGAAAATATCACACCCCCACGAGGTACTAAATTGCCCTCAATAGAAAAAGAATCTAGTTGGGCTATTCTTACATATGTTTCACCAGTCGACGCATTCCGAATTGCAAAACCGGGCGAATAAACCCCGGGCATAAGATTGGGAGCTTCCACTTCAACACAGAGCCGGCATCTTCCTTTCGAAAGACTATAATATTTTTGTTTATCATAATCATTGCTGTACTGACGGATACAAATTATTTTTTTCTCGTCTAATATACTTATACAGAAAATTATGTTATTGATATTTTTATGTATTTCAATATCAACAAAAAGGGAAATATTTTCGCCGAATACAATCGTATCTATCTTGTTGCCATCTTTGTCTATAATACCTCCGTCTTTCACATTGATATCACCAGATGAGACATGTCCAAAAGTTATAAATCCTTTCTTTTTTTTTGAATACTCTAATCGTTTTTGTTGTGCTCTATGGTGGTATCTGAGAAGAGCCTCATTCGTATCGTCATATGATTCCTGTCTGCCTTGATCTAATATTACTACCCGATCACATAAGTTGCGCACCTGTTCCAAATTGTGGCTTACAAATACTACCACATGAGCTTTATTACGCAGTTCTGCTAATTTTTCTAAGCTCTTATTTTGAAAAGACAAATCGCCTACAGAAAGCACTTCGTCAATGAGTAAAATTTCTGGTTGAATATTGATGGCGATTGAAAACCCTAACCTCACATACATTCCTGAACTATAATATTTCACTGGTGCATCAATAAAATCTCCAATATCAGCAAATTCAACAATAGCATCAAATTTCTTATCAATCTCTTTTTTACTCATCCCTAAA
Source organism: Candidatus Omnitrophota bacterium (assembly GCA_018823795.1). Classification (GTDB taxonomy): domain Bacteria; phylum Omnitrophota; class Omnitrophia; order JAHJGZ01; family JAHJGZ01; genus JAHJGZ01. The sequence goes on along the minus strand of JAHJGZ010000017.1, from coordinate 1,878 downwards.
ATCGTGCCATTGATATAAATATTTTCTCTGCCAGAAAGCATAGGATGAAAACCAGCACCGACTGCAATAAGTGCTCCCACTGTACCGTTAATGATAATTTTTCCCCTGTCAGGCATAAAAATACCATTTAACATCTTTAACAGTGTTGTTTTTCCTGAACCATTGGGACCAATGATACCCAATGTTTCCCCTTTTCGTACCGTAAATGAGACATCATCTACTGCCCAGAATTCCCTTTCACGTAGTTTCGTAGAATCAGGAATAATTCCTACGGCACTTTGCACAATATCGGAAATACCGTAGAACATAGAACGCTTGAGGCTTTTGGAGAACTTTTTGCCAACGTTTTCAACGTGTATCATAGTCTCCTGCATTTACAATCTCTCCGGTATCTTGGTCTCTACGAGATGAAAAACTCTCCACATAACAAAGAATAATAAAACTGATAATGCCGACGCAATAAAAAAATCAACCGGTTCTTGTATATACCCATATACGATTAAATCTCGAGGAGCATTGATCAATGGAGCGAGGGGGTTTAATCTAAATAAAATAGACTTATCAGGAGAGAGTGGGTACAGCACCGGATTGAGAAACATTAAAAATGTTGCAAGCAGTGCTACCGCATTTGCGGTATCCCTCACAACACCATTTACGAGTGATAGTATTAATGATAGAGCGACGGTTAAAATTAAAATCGGGATAACTGCTAAAGGAAAAAATAGTATGCCCCACGATGGTACGAATTTAAATACAAAAAAGAATATTATTAGTAAACAAAATTTTATCAAAAACTCAAATAAGGTCTGAGCCATAGATGAAAAAACTAAAACTTCAAGCGGAAAATTAATTTTCACGATCATACTCCCTGCAGATACTATACTATTCGTTCCTGAAACAACACCGACTGAAAATAGCTGCCATACGGTAAGCCCCATTAAGGCAAATAAGGGGTACGGAACATCGGTTGAACTTATATTCAAAACACCGGTCCTATTTAAAAATATAAATGTTCCAATAGTAATAAAGGGGAGTAAAAGAACCCAAAAATAGCCAAACAATGACTGCTTATATTTCGCAAATACGTCTCGCATGAAAAGACGCCACATGAGCTCTCTGCTCTGTATTAACTCGCTAAACATTTCCGGCCAAATTTTAATGCCAAGCTTTAAATACTTCGTCGGTTCATAAATAATTGGTTTCATAAGTTATCGTGTTCCTTTTCATCTTAGAGATGACGTATAACGAAGAAAACTACGTCGTCCTTCCATAGACAAGAAGATGTATGGCATTTCTAAAATAATTCCTTTTTCTCCCATCAGCTGGTACTGCAACCGTCATATCTATCCCCTCCAGTTTCGGGATCGCCATTACCATCGCTGCTAAAAACCAGTAGGGTTCCATTATGCGTATAATAATAAAGCTATTTGCCGTCATTGCATGAAATATAATGCCAATATGTCCGGCAAGAAATCCGAGAGCCAATCCTTTAAAAAGCGCATCCTGGGAAGTTCGATATATGCGTAACGTATTTTTAAAAATACTCCTCAGTAAAACAATAAAGGCAATAAATCCTACCACCCCTAATTCGACCAGTGTTCGTACATATTGACTATCGACAAATCCAAGTGCCGTAACCCCATATCCCCAGACCGGGGTTTTTTTCCACTGCTGCAGAACTTCTCTATAACTTTTTATTCGCGCTGATGCCGAAGGACCGAGTGAGACGCCAAAAATATGCACAGTAGCTCTCTCATCTCCTGGAAGAGGAATAAACGTATAACGAATCCTATCAATAACCTTGTGGGGAAGAAAAAATAACGAAAGAATAATGCCTATTATGAGAATGCTTATTAACAACAGACGGCTTTTTTTACT
>JAHJGZ010000159.1 GCA_018823795.1 Candidatus Omnitrophota bacterium | reverse complement strand
CTGCAACAGGAGCAAAAACATCTCTTCCGTGAAATGTATTACTAAGCTTTTGTAGAAAATATTTCTTATTCGTTATTTCGCGTATAACGACACTTCGCTCTTTTTGTAAAACATACGAAAGAACACCATTATCCGGTGCAACAAAATAATAATCTGATGTTTTCGCAACGATCATTTTCCTCGCTGAGCCAACGCCGGGGTCAACAACAACGACATGGATGGTTCCTTTTGGAAAATACCGATAACAGGAAAGCAGCTGAAACGCTGCTTGCTGCACATCTTGTGGTTTAATATTGTGACTAATATCAATGACCACCGCAGAAGGATTAAGTGTATAGATAACCCCTTTCATGATTGCTGCATAGGTATCCTGCAAGCCAAAATCGGTAAGCATCGTAATAAATGGTCTTTTTTGTGCCATTGTCATTTTCCTCATCGCCAACCAAGGGGAGTGCCATTCTCCATTATTTTTTTACCGTCCACCACAATCGTCGGTTTTGTTATGACCCCATCTAAGTGAATTGGTACATTATTGGTCCCGCCAAAAGATAAATCATTACCACATGCAATGTGGCACGTCCCCAATACTTTCTCATCTTCAAGTACGATACCCGTCACACGTGCCGTGGGATGCGTGCCGATACCAAGTTCAGCAACAATGTATGCATTCTCGCCGATGGCATCCAAAATTGCTTTTAATGTATCCGATTTATCTCCGGTAATATCATTTACTTTCCCGCCAGAAACGCTAAACGTAAGAGGCGCCAGAAGCTTGCCAAACGTCGGAATAGAAGCATCGACCACGTACACACCGTTAGCATTTATTGGCGCTAAGGATACTTCCCCTTCCGGAAGATTACCAAATGCCCCTCTGTAATCAAAGATACCGCCATCACCGTGATAAATTTTTCTTTCTCCTCGCTCAAACGTTATATCAGTTCCCAACGCCGTTGTAATAACAATCTGTTTTGCTTGGACAAGACAATTATGAAGCCGCAGTGATCTTTCTCTCACTGCTTCATAATCAACATTCAGACACCGATTTGCAATCTCCTCGGTTATCATGGGCATTGAAGCAATACGTGCACCGCATTCTTTTGCATCGCGTCGCGCTTTTGTGTGTGAAATTGATTTCTGGGTGATAAGGAGTTGCACATCGTATTGGAGCATCTCTTGAGCAACAGAGGCCGAAGGTTCTGCCCCATGTTCTGCCGAGGGGGGCATTACCTCGATATGAGACTTCAAACAAAGATTCTGCGCATACTCAAAAAAAGGGCGTGCAATCGCTTCTTGTACGGTGTCAGTTACAATTAAACACGATTCATGTCGTTTTAGTTTGAGCGATCTTTCAAACACTGCTTGTATTGCTAAGGTGTCTATCATAATCTTTCCAATCGGAATGTCCTTACCGTATTGACCACGTAATTATAGCAAACGAAGGAAGCAAAACAAACCGTCATTTATGATACGGGCCGCCGTTAAGTATATCAAATGAACGATATAATGCTTCAATGAGAAGTAAGCGGGTAAGCTTATGAGGAAAGGTCATCGGAGAAAGTGACAGTTTAAAATCAGCCCGTTGCGCAAGTTCTTCTCCAACCCCCGTCGGTCCCCCAATAATAAAGGTTATGGTCCGTGTGCCACTATGAATTTTTGATTTTATAAACTGTGCGAATGCGCCAGAGGTAAATGTCTTTCCCTTCTCGCTCAATAAAACCGTATACACCTCCGTGCTGAGATGAGAAGATATTTTTTTGCTCTCGTCCTGCACCGCACGCTTTGAGGTTCCTTTCATTTTTGAACGCTTTATGTCAATCAGCGTCACGGTCGCATACTTCCTGAAGCGCTTCAAATATTCTTGTTCAAGTAACCCTACAGTCGCGTCACTCGTTTTTCTGAGTGACAGAATTTTTATATTCACCGCGTGCTACTCCCTCCTCAATTCTTTCGGTTAACGTATCAATACCGATGCCATTTTTTGCAGAAATAAAAATGCCATCCGGAAAGTCTCGACGAATCCCTTCCCTTATTTCGTCCGGAATCATATCCACTTTATTCAAAGCAATAATCTGCGGTTTCGTCTGTGCATTGATTTCCTTCAGCGTTCTCTGAACGACCTCATAATGCAACGGGTATTCTGGATTTGCACAATCGAGGACGACTAACACAATATCAGTTTCGGTGATTTCTTCAAGGGTCGCATGAAATGATTTGATTAAACTATGCGGAAGGTCAAGAAGAAAACCAACCGTATCGGTACACAAAATACGTTTTCCGTGAGGCAGTTCAAACGCGCGCGTTATTGGATCAAGTGTTGCAAAGAGTTTATCTTCGACGATGACCTGAGCACCGGTTAAACGGCGCAACAAGGATGATTTGCCCGCATTGGTGTAGCCAACGATCGAACACACGGTAAACTCTTTTCGCTGTCGTGACTTTCTCACCAAAGCCCGGTGCGTCTTTAACCGTTCAAGATCGTCATGCAACTTTGCAATACGCCTTCTGACTTTCCGTCGGTCATATTCTAACATTTGTTCACCGGGACCACGCGTTCCAATACCGCCCCCAAGGCGAGAAAACTTTTCCCAGATATCGGAGAGTCGAGGTAATAAATACGTAAGCTGCGCAAGTTCTACTTGTACCTTCCCGTCCTTAGACTTTGCGTGTTGAGCAAAAATATCGAGGATAAGGCCGGTACGGTCGACTATTTTACACTGTAAGGCAGTACTTAAATTTCGTGCCTGCACCGGAGAAAGCTCAACATTGGTAATAAAGGAATTGGGCTTTAAATTTTTTATCCGTTCGCCGATCTCAAAAAGTTTTCCTTTTTTCAAAAAATAATTGGGAGTAGGAGAATCGATCCGTACGATCATAGAATCAATAACATTGCCGCGGGAGGAATAGATCAACTCCCGCATCTCTTCGAGGATATCGCCAGCGTTCCGTCCCTTTTTCCCTTTCCGCACGATAACAACTAAATAAACCTTTTCCATTCATTCTTTCTCAAGCCACGGTATTATTTCGCGTTTTATTGCCGCACACGCCTCATGCACAGTTGCATGGGTGTCACGATCAATCCAGATGATGCGCTTTTCTTTACGAAACCACGTGAACTGCTTTTTTACTAACTGTCGCGAATGCTGTTTAACTTTTTCAATAGCATCAGCTAATGATGCGTCACCATTTAAATATTCGATAATTTCTTTATAGCCGACCGCCTGCCGCGTTGTAATGGAAAGCATATTTTTTATCGACGACACCTCTTCCACCAATCCTTTTGCTATCATAGCGTCAACACGTTCATTGACGCGTTTGTAGAGTTCCGCTCGGTTCTGTTTAAGACCAATAAGAAAATATGAATACCCTAAATCATTCAGGGGCTTTCGTTCCTTACCGAGGGAGCTCGGGCGAACATGAATTTGTTCATACACTTCAAGCAGTCGAACAATTCGCTTCTCGTCATTCGGATGAATTTTTTCCATACTCACCGGATCAATGCGTTGTGCCATTTCATATAAAAAAGAAAGGCCTTTCTCTTTTTTAAGCTGCCGCAATTCACCGCGAATTTTTATAGACGCTGACGGGTACGGAGTAAGGCCATCGAGCAATGCTTTGACATACAGGCCTGATCCGCCAACAACAATAGGAAGACGGCCGCGACGATGAATAGCATCGATACACAAAAGGGCTTCTTCACGAAAATCAAATGCAGAAAATTCCTGCGAAGGTTTCCTAATATCAATCATATGATGTTGAATTTTTTTCCGCTCGGCGGGAGAAATTTTATCGGTACCGATATCCATCCCCCGATATACTTGCATAGAATCGGCAGAAACAATCTCGCCACCACACGTGGCTGCAATGTCTAAACTAATGGCGGTTTTACCGCTTGCAGTCGGGCCAAGAATAAATAAAACTTTCTGCCTGCGACGCAGGGGCTGCTTATCACATTTCATCGGGATGTGAAACACCTAAGATTTCTAATCCATTGCGAAGAACAATACGAACCGCATCACAAAGGAGAAGACGGGCATTGGTTAGTTCCTCATCATCGGTAACGACACGGTGATGGGCATAAAATCGATGAAAGAGTACCGCAACGTCTTTAAGATAATCTGCTAAGCGGTATGGCTCTAACGCACGCGCTGTTTGTGCTATTTGATAGGGAAATTCATGCAGTAATTTGATCAATTCAAATTCATCCGACTCTTTAAGTAAAGACAAATCGACACTTTTTGTAACCTTTTTTTCCGAATATGTAATAATATTAGCGATACGCGCATGAGCATATTGTAGATAAAAGACCGGATTGTCTTGTGATTTTTCTTTTGCGAGTTCTAAATCAAAATCAAGATGGCTCTGTATCTTACGCATAAGAAAAAAGAACCGTGTTGCATCAGCCCCCACTTCATCGATTAATTGGCGCAGAGAAATAAATTCACCTGCTCGGGTGGACATACGTAACGGCTCACCGTTTTTATACAGAGTTGTTAATTGCACAATAAGAATCGTCAACGCCTCGGGATCGTAGCCTAATGCAGCCGCACCTGCCTTAAGACGTTTTATGTACCCATGATGGTCCGGTCCTAATAAATCGATCACCCGGGTAAACCCCCGTTCAAACTTGTCACGGTGATACGCAATATCAGGGACCACATACGTAAAAGTGCCGTCCGATTTGCGTAACACTCTATCTTTATCATCGCCAAACTGCGTTGATAAAAACCAAAGTGCCCCATCCTTCTCTTGGAGACACTTTTTTTTCTTAAGGAGTTTCAAAATATGATCGATCTTGTCCCCTTGCAGTGATTGTTCACTAAAAAACAAATCAAAATGGACACCAATATCGTGCAAATCTTTCTTAATTCCCTTCATCAAATAATCCATTGCATAGTGTGAAAAGAAAGAAAGGGCCTCTCCGCTATCGGTATCTTTTAACGTTTCCCCTTTCTCATCAATAATCATACGGGCAATGTCACGGATATATTCCCCTTGATATCCCTCCTCGGGAAACACGCAGGTATTGTTGAGTGCTTCCTGGTAACGAGCTTGAGTACTTTCACCCAATAATTTAATTTGTCTTCCCCCATCATTGAGATAATACTCGCGGTAAACCTCGTAGCCTGCCTTTTTCAAAATATTAGCAAGTGCATCACCAACGCACGCCTGCCGTCCATGTGCAATGGTTAAAGGCCCTGTGGGATTCGCGCTCACATATTCAAGAATGACGCGCTCCCCCGCTCCTATAGAAGACGCACCAAAGGTCTCCTCGTGTTCCTTAATGTGACACAACACATTCCCCCACGTATTATTATACATAGTAATATTTAAAAAACCGGGGCGCGCAACTGAAACATCACTGATACACTGAGTATGCTTCGTATCTTCCGCAAGCGCGGATTTAACCTCACCACACATATCTTGAACAATATCCCAGGGAGAACGTTTGAACACCTTGGAAAGTTTAAAAGCAACATCCGTAGCAAAATCACCGTGTTGAGCATCTTTTGGTTTTTCTATTTGGAATGACAGATCAGCAGGAATTTCTTTGCCATACTTTTTGGCAAGCGTTGGAAGGATATCGGTAATTATCTCTTGGAGCTTTTTTCGTAGCATGAAATACGTTCAATCCTCTTACGTAATACGGGGGGCATCACCCCACAGACGTTCAAGATTATAATATTTCCGTGTATCTTTAGTAAAAACATGCACCATGACGTCGCCACAATCAAGGACAACCCATGTTGCCTCGCTCATCCCATCAACATGCCACGGTTTCATTTTCTTTTGTTTCAGATCTTCACGAATATAATCTGCAAGGGCTGATACATGACGTGTCGAATTTCCATGGGCAATGACAAAATAACTCGTAATATCAGATATCTTACGAACATCAAGGATAATAACATCCTCACCTTTTTTTTCTTCACAAATGTTCTTTACACTCAGTGCGATCTGTTTTGTCTGCAATAGGACTCCTTTTAATGATGGCATTAGTTACCGCCGCGGCAGCAAGGTAACTAATATGCCAGAATTAACTCTTGACATTTTATTCGTATTTCCACTGGCAAAATGTCAAGAGTGCATTCAGACAGACAGCTTAACTTCACGATATTCGTTAAGCTATGTCTTCACGTAAAGTATAGGCCGTAAGGCCGTCTACGAATTAATCCAGCAAAGCTGGATAAATGCTGTCTGCTACTTATTACCTGAGCTTGCTCAGTTACTTTAGCACCAATCCCTATCGCGCTATCGCGCGACGGGATGCATTCAGCCAGCAGACTTACGTCGCATTCTGTTCCGTAAGTCTGGGCTTCATGAAAAATAGGCATACAATTACTCTTGTATGCCTATAGAATAGTTAATCTATATTGATTATTTTTTTTTCCCCAATATTCGACACATTGTTGTTCCACAAGTAGGACATTTACCCTTCATTGCATTACGGCCGTTCTTCAGGACTTCTTCTTTTCCATCAGTCATTTCCTTCTTCGCCTTGCACTTCACGCAATATCCTTCCATTATGATTCCTCCTTTAATGAGCAGATGCTTTACGCAGCCCACAGGGCGACGTAAAGTATAGGCCGTAAGGCCGTCTGCGAATTTAACCCAGCACCCAGCAAATCAAAAATTGCACATCTGGGTGCATTCAGATATACCGTTTAGGGAATCTGTTCGTCAGGCATACTAAATTCCCTAAACTGTATCTTCATGCATTATACCGTTACGTAAAATATATGTCAATATTCTTACCAGACATCACTTTCAAACTCAAATGAAATAGGCACATTGAGTCGAATTTCCCGCTCACGTATTTCAATCGGCAATGGTGGAAATGGTGATGCATTTTGTATTGCACTCACTGCCGCAGAGTCCAAAATGTCATTTCCGGACGATTGTTTCACGACGACTTCCCCTAACTCACCGGTGTTTCGCAGGATAAAAGAAATATACGAAACACCTTCGACAACCTCCTCCCGAGCCTGAGAAGGATACACAGCAAAACGACCAATAATAGCACTCAATAATTCATAGTAATTTAAAAATGCGTCACGAATAACACGGTCGTTTAAATTAATCTTTTCAACGATTGGTCGAAGACTTTTCACCAGTTGGGCATCTGATTGAGGAGTAATTGCTTTCTTTCCTTGTGCGATGCGAGACGTAGAAGATTTTTCAATCATATAACTGTCACGACGAGTCTTCGTACGTTTACTCAGCCGTTTTTGAATAAAGAAAGGGATTGGACTCACCACTACCTTTCTTTCAATGGGATGATACGTAAAAGAAGGTTGTAACCTCACGACATCCTTCACGCTCAGCATACTCTTATTGCCAAAGTAAAAATTACCCACCAATGAGCATAACGGCATATGAAGTAAAGACGAAGCAGCAAAAGTTACTAAAAACAGATTGTTTATTTTTTTCATTGTCAGTCAGTAACCATTATTCTGGATTATTATCTTTTAAGGGCTGGAATGAATTTGTTGTATTCGACCATACATAATCACTACTGCCAACAGAAAAAGAATCAACCTCGATATATTGTGCATCATGAAACACCCACCCCTGAATCTTAATGAACTTTCCTAAATAATCTTTATTCCATTGAAGATCCTGCCCCTTGATATTATCGACAAAAGTCCATATTTTCCCGCCACTCGTCACAAGACCTTGACGATCTTTACTGAAAATACTCCCCTGTGCATCAGCCCCCCCCGCTCGATGCTGCAGCACCTGCGCAATATCAACAATTTTGCCTACAATATCGACACGCTCGCTATCTTTTCGTTTGTATTCCCCTTTTGTAATGTCATACTGCAAGGATTGTGCATACACACAGTGTACGAAAAATAGGACAGAGAATAGACTGCTTAAAACATATATCACCACTTTACAATATGATGCCGACGTGTGTTTTTTCATAATCACCCCTTAATCTTATAAAATATCTTCACTATTGTTCAGTTTTGAATCCATTTTCAATTGCGCATCCGCATCATCTTCGTCCAGCAAATACGCATCTTCATTTTTTTGAGTTTCTAATACAGCAGCGTCAAAGTTAAAGTCGTTTGTTGTTAAAAATGTTTCACTTATGACGTCATAGTAAATAATCCCTGTATCCATACCAGTAGCATAAAAATATTCCTTCATGCCATCACCATTAATATCTGCAATTTCAGGAACTTGAACCAGCTTTCCCGGCACTTCAATTGTCTTTAACGGTTTATAAAAGATCGAATTTTCAATCCGTTTATAAATTTTAATTATGGTCCCTGCTTCTTGCTCGTCAGTACGAACAATTTCATCTATATAATCACCGTCAAAATCATAGGCAGCCATAGTAACCTGACCCGCCTCAAGATCAGACACCACGCTTGCCATAACAATTGCCGCGATAATCATTTGTAATATTTTACGCATCGTATTTTCGCCTTTAATGTTATTGTAACAAATTTTTTGTTCCTATTCAAACCTTTTGGAATGACCGTTCGTAAAAACGAGACTATTTATTCTCTCCACCTCCCACACTTTCATCAAAATCAAGCAATGTTTCTCCTTCGATGACATCCTCCGCTACTTCTTCATCTAAAACAGCCGGTTTTATCTCTTTCTCTTCAATGTCTTCTCCAGTAAATGTGCCATCGAACAAAGCATCAAAGTCCTCTTCCAGAATTTCATAAAAATCTTCAAAAAGATCTTCGTCTTTATCATCAATGATGTCAATATCATCAGTAATACTATCTCGGTACTCTTGTCTGGCATCTTTTTCTTCTGATATTTCCCCATCCGCATAGACACACACAATTGACACACACTGTATCAAGAAAAAACTTACTAATATACAATAGCTAATAATATTATTTCGCATGTATTCACCTCCGTTATCAATAAACACTTTCATTATGCGCATTTTTCATTCCCTGTCGCACTACAATCTGGCAAAAAATTACTCATTCAAAAAATTTTTTTGCCTTATGCTTTCCGCTAATCTTTTTATAATCGTCATAATCGATACAGACAAGATCGCCTCGTTTGGCGACAACCCGTTTCACTTCATGTACGCTCCGTTCTGTATCTCGCGCCGCATGACGACAGGCAATGTATTTAAATATGGCGTGGCACTGCGGGCATTCCTTAACCGAGGCATACTCTAAACCCAATTCATGACAATGCCCACAATCACCATACATGTCTCCGACAATAAGCAAGTGTTTCTCAATCTCTTCAATGTCTTGTTCGTGCCAAACACGAATTAATGCTTTTTTCATAGTATAACGATTACATACTTTTACACATGAATAACTTTTCGTATTAAATCTTTACGCATAATAAGCCCCTGCAATTTATTGTTGTCATCAATCACTAAAATGCGCCGGCAGTTTTTGTTAACAAAAGAAAATGCGAGTTGAATGACAGAAACGTTTTCATGTGCAAAAATAAATTTTTTTGAGTAAATATCTTTGACTAATATTTCATCTTCCTTTTTAAAAATTTCTTCGAATGGCTCAAAGTCTTTCAAAAAAGATATATTATCCATCATAGACATATATTTAGGAATACCAATGCTGATAATTTCTTTTTCTGTTACCACCCCCAGAACGGTACCGTCAGTATCCAGAACCGGCGCTCCACTGATATTCTTTTCGAAGAACAAATCGATTACCTCTTTAAGGGTTTGCTGCAAGGAAAGATTGGCGATGTTTTTTCTCATAATATCTTTTGCTACTAATGTTTGTTTTATGCTAATGTTACTTTTAATAATAGCTTTAACAAATTCATCGGGCGAGGTTGCATTTGTTACCTGTTGTACTAATCCCTCTTCACTAAAAAATGTCGCAAGAGCTCCCATAGTTTGTAACAAGGTATTAATCTTTGTCTTACAGGAAAGGATCATAATAACAAATTTAACGCTATCCTTTTCTCTGTCATATTGCAATCCCTGAGCCGAACGCCCACAGACAATAATAAAATCGTCTAATCCTTCAATACGTGCATGCGGAAGCGCTAACGACTTCCCTAAATACGTAGACTGCTGTGATTCACGTTCCATTATAGCCCGCAAAATTTTATCCTTATCTAATGCTTTATGCTGGGTACCTACTAAATCAATCAGCTCATTAAACGCTTCTTCTTTGTTTCGAGCTTGCAAATTTAAATTAATCAACTTTTTATTAAAAACACTTGATAACTTCATGCAGATCCTCCTTAAATGAGTCCCTCTCTATTTTATATATATTATAGTAAGGGACGAATTTATCCCGTCCCGCCCTTGGCGGGATCGGGACTTGATTCATACGTTGTATGGATGTATCATCTACAAAATGGTATATTATCACAAATTCTCTCTGCTATCTCTACTCTTGTCTAAACTGACTTCCGCTCAATATAGGTATTATAGCATTATTATAACGGCATCAGTACACTTTTTCTATCGGAGTTTACTACAAATAGGACATTCAGGATTTCGCGCAATATGAACTGTCTTCCACAAAAGTAATGCGCCATCAAAAATAAGCATTTTATTCTTACAATTCATTCCAATGCCCGTAAAATATTTTATGACTTCTAATGCCTCGAATGTACCAATAACACCGGGTGTCGTTCCTAATACAGGAAATTCTCCTTCGTGCGGTGCCTTTTGGAAGACGCACTCCAAACAAGGCGTTTCTGGAACATGAAAAAAACTGAGATATCCCTTGAGTCCCCATACACTGCCAAAGACAAAAGGTATCTTTTTTTGAACGGCGTAGGCATTTAAGACCAATCGCGTTGACAAATTATCAGTGCAATCAACGATGATATTACTGTTACCGACAATCCGGCGAACAGTGGTTTCATCTATTTTACATTCAAAAGTCTTAATGATTATCGTTGGATTAACTTGCCGCAATCTCTTTTTTGCTGAACGCGCCTTATTGATGCCGATATTTCTATCGCTATGAACAACCTGTCGATTTAAATTTGAAAGCTCAACCGCATCGTAATCGCAAACCCTAATAGTTCCAATACCACTTGCTGCTAAATAGGGTAATGCTGAAGAAGCTAACCCACCTGCTCCAGCCACGAACACAACAGCATTCTTTAACTTTTCTTGTCCGCTTTGTCCAAAATTATCAAGTATTATTTGTCGAGAATAACGCTTCTTTTCATCATCGGTTAATCCCTGCCACTGCTTCTTACCCATAGTTTACCCCACAGACCATATCATTGTTCTTCTTTTTGCTCTCTTTCCCAAGGAGGAATAATACCACTGACACGACAAATTGATTCAATAATTTGCAATTGACAAACCGGACAAAACTCCATATCTGCCTCAAACATACGATTCTCAATACATCGTTCCATCGGAATAAGAAATCGTCCCGTATCAACGTTATCTTGTATTTGAATTCTTGGTACACGCGTATCAGGAATAAATCCTTTATCAATTAACGGCTGCCATTTAAGAACACTATGGCTGCGATAATCAAGATTAACCCGTTCCGTATTCCACACCAAATGTTTTTGATGTTCATGAGATGCGCCAACCGCCATCAATAAACAATTTATTTCTTTATTTCCCTTATCGAAATCAATAGAATATTCATCTCCTAAATCGGCAAAAACGTGTCCAAATTCATGTAAAATAGTCATCCTTTGCGCAATCGCACGTTTACCCTGCGCATAGCCCAGCGTCCCGGTTCTCGTAAATTCATAATCATCTACCCGTAATACAATAAGCCCTGCGCGGACGCTTGTGTTGCCGATATCAAAACCACCGGGGATTCGCCTCCCATAGCCATCATACGCATCGATAAAGAAATCTCTTCTATTCCTATTTCGTTCAATGAGATCACTATCTAAAAAAACAAAAAAATTTCGATATCGATCGAATGGCCCAACACTAAAAATCACCTCAATAATTTCTTGGGTCATCATACGGCTTTTATTTTTGATCACAATACCAACCTTAAGATGCACACGCGGATTAAACGGAACCTGGAGTCCACCCGTCTTAAAAAAATCATCTGGATAATCAAATAAATACCGTTCTTCAAAAAACGTTTCCGGCATAGCGTTATCGTCTTGCGCGAAACAAACTACCTGCGCTCCGATTACAATAAGCACAACAATGCAATATACGATTCGTTTCATTATTCTGTATCCCTTAATTCGGTACCATCCTATTATAAAACCGTTCAATAATACCACAAGTTGTATACGATGATAATGTAAATATGTAAAATAACTATACTTTTATAGTTTAATGTATTGACATAAAACCATAATTTGTATAAAATCTAACACTTTAATCGGGGCGTTTAGCTCAGTTGGTTTAGAGCGCTACCCTTACAAGGTAGATGTCGTAGGTTCGACCCCTACAACGCCCATTATACAATGAAAGAAAAAGGATACCGCAAAAAGGAAAAACGCTTTATAAGGAATTGTTCCTTTATCCTTCTTACTTTTTACTTGATATATTCGGGGGTGTAGCTCAATTGGTTAGAGTCCCAGACTGTCGATCTGGTTGTTGCGGGTTCGAGTCCCGTCGCTCCCGTTTTTTTTACATCCTGTAAAAACGCAGATTAACACAGATTTAATCACTTCGTTCGTCCTGAACTCCTTAATCACTGATTAAAGCGGATAAACCTCATTATTGAATAAACGTATCTCTTGACCTTATGGGGACTCGAAGCGAGGGTGCCGCCATCGGTAAAGCGAACAGCCTGCCTGACGGCAGGCAGGGATGTGAGCGTCAGGCACCCGAGGGGAGATTACGCAGGAGCATCAGGAGATGCAACGTAGTAATCGAGTCCCGTCGCTCCCGTTTTTTTTACATCCTGTAAAACTGCAGATTAACACATAACATTATTTCCCCAATAGAGATTTTCAATATGTTGTATCTTTTCAGAATTCCTACTGAGAATATACAAATACTTAATTTCTTTGGCGATTTCCTCCTTTATAACAAGTAATGTATCATTAAAAATAATGCTCTCCACCAGATAAATTTCAGAATCATTAATAGGCTGCTGATGTAACATTTTTGTTACAATGTCCCGCTGTACATTTTTGTCGGCAGTATATTTGATCTCTAAATAATCCTCTAATAGCTGAATACAGTCACCATATGGTCCGCTATAATAATAATCCATCTTAAACCTCCTTTTTTCAACTAGTTACATTATTATATGTTCGATATTATTACAAACTGTCCGAAATATTGACAATTAACCTTTCCCATG
>JAHJGZ010000158.1 GCA_018823795.1 Candidatus Omnitrophota bacterium | reverse complement strand
GCCATCCCTTGAAAAATTAAAAGCTACTCACCCACAGTTGTACGAGGTTCTTAAGGGAAAGATCGGTGACTATGAGTATGCATGGGTAAAGAATCTACCTTCAGCGGGTGGACTGTATACCGGAGAATCCATTATTGGGCCGGCTACAGCATTTGTTGTTGATAATGATGTGCGAAATATACTGGAAACGTACTATGCAAGCGGTGAACCTGAAAAAAGAGGAGCCGTGCGTGATTTTGTATATCTTTTACTCGTCCATGAAGCAACCGAGCTTGCAGTACGGAATTCGGATGAAACAATTACACCTGATCTTGAGAGCGAGCTCCATGCCCTCATTGCAAAGGCACGAGCATATTACGCGTTAACTGACGCCAAGCGCTCTGCACTTTGCGTTTTGCTCACCGAACTCGACCAAAACGAACCGGACGTTTCCGACCGCTTCATGCCGGTAATCGAAACCATAGAACAATTTGACCATGAAACCATTGTTACCGAAAAAGGAATCGAGGCTTTACTCGATCTTATTATACAGGATCCAGACTATAACAAATATTTCCAGACAGATAGCGATAGTCTTGCTGCTGTGGTTAAGAAACTGATGCCTGTAATACAGGCTGGTGAATCCGTTCCGGTTCCTCCAAACGACCTTGCTCACCTTGATGATGAGAATTTTATCCGTGCTATTGTCAACGAACGATTACTAGAATTTGAGGAAGAATTTTGTTATGTGAAATGCTCAGCCGAAGAAACACGCGGTATAACAATAAATGTTGTGCCTGAGGATCTTCCAACCGTGTTAAAAGAGCTTGTTACAAAGGATGAGGCTCAAGTTGGCCCGACACGCTATACCATACAATGGGGTGAAGAATTGCATATTAAAAATACCCAAGGGGGAGAAGAGGACGTTCTTGTCAGTCAAATACTGTTTCATATTATACATGGAATACGTGAGCCGTATAAGCTCAGAAAAATTAGAGCACAGGAGTGGCCTCCAATGTCTCCTGAAATAGCTGCTGTTATGGATGCCTATACAAATGCAGCGAATATAAAAGAGCAGGAAGATTGTATCAAGAAACTCGATGCTATTTGTACATACACTGAAGATTGGGATGACGGGGTTCGGAGGGCTCGTGAGAAAGTTTTGTTGCATCAGATAAAAGATGCGCTTCCGTTAGCTACGTATCACCGTGAGTTTAATCCTACAGGTATGTTCCAGTCTGCAGAAGTGATCAACCCACATCCGGTACAAGGTGCTATTCAGGAGATCATTGATCCGATAGACAGAGAAATAGAAAGAAGCAATTGGGAACATCAAAACTATATATCAAGGCAAACGGGCGGAGGTCATATAAGCAGCGACGAAATGTGGAGGCTTAAAGAAGAGTATGTTCGACAAAAAAAATTGTTAAGTCAAGGGTGTATAGAAATTGATGATGAGACATATTCTTTTCTCACCACTGTAACGGAAGATGGAATATATGAGTCGTATGATGGTGTATGGATTGGTGACGAAGTGCCATATGTGGCTCGGAATATGGGAATAGATTTTAAAAATTTTGAAGAAGCAAAGGCATTTCAAGATTTTGTCAGGAATGTATTTTCTCAAGAAGAGGCTGATGCATTAGTAGTGTATTCTTTGGTTAATGAAGGCGAAATAGTGATAGGGGATGTGACAGGCGGTAATCTAGAAAAATTTGAAAGGGAACATTATGGTGTTGCGTTCCCGAAAGAAAAACTCTCCCGCGTTGTGCAGCTCCTAAAGGCGTGGAAACAAGCATCTAAAAAGTCATCATCAGATTCCACCCTCGTCTCATCCAAACTCGCTCTAAAGTTAGGGTTGTCAAGTGATGTGGGGAGTATTGAAAATATCCCTGTTATCTATGAACAAAAGCAGATAGAACTCGACGAGAAAATTACAGGGGTATTAGAAAAAGCATTGAAGGAAGTACGGAATACGTATTTTGCGTTAGCTCTTGAGTTTGAGGAAAAAGGCGGGCACCTTCTCATTACCGGTGAAGAGAATGCTGACAATCAAAATGATGGCGTGTTACGTGTGCCTATTGCAATTCTGCGCGCAGCTACCGAAGGAGATGAGAATACGCGGCACGAAGCGTTTGCTCTATTAAAAGAAAAAATCCTAGCCTATGGACTGTGGTATGAAAGTGAACAAGCACATCGGGTAGCACAACAGGTTGCGGTGCGTTTACAGGAGCAGTTGCAGGAGGCGCAGATATCTGACAGTGCTGATGATGCAAAGATCGAAGCAGGATCGTTAGTCGTTTTTATCCAAGAACTCTACTGGCATTGGCTGTTTAAAATTTTGCCGCACATTACTGATAAAAAAGCGGTCATTACGAAAGCCCGAGAATTTGATTTTGCGACACGATACGGGGATATTATCAATCATCTCGATAGAGATCCGGAGGCGTATCCTAAACTTACATTATTACTAACGTTAGAAGAATTTAAACGGCTTGAGATGGAAGCAAGTTTTAAAGAAATTACCTCCCGGATTTTGCTCCTGGCAGAAAAGGATGTAGAACAGGTATGGAGCATCGTTGCAGAACCGTTTGCTGTCATGAAACATTACACAGACTCGCAAAGTTTTGACAATGCGTTAATGCAGAATGTTCATGCTGCTGTGAACACGGTGGTGTATGATGAAGAAGAAAAACTTGCGGATGAAATACTACATGCACGTGAATTGATAGAAGGCTTCACGCAAGACAGAAAACTTACCGTGAATATTTATGTCGATGAAGCTCTGCGAAAGAGTAGAGAATACACGTTTATTAAAAAGATATTCGATATGGAACGCACACAGGGGATCAATATCAATATAGACCTTACAGAAGAAGAAATAAATCAGGCGCACCTCATACTTGCCTTTGATGGTACTGAAGGATTAGAAGGGGATAAGGTGTTTTTCTTTTCTCATAATGATTTTAATACGTTTATAACAGAAATCGTCTTTTTTAACGATTTCTTTCCTATCTTTATTTCACAATTCCTCACTGAGACGACAATGTCCTCAATTGATTTTAATCATTTTCTCGGCAGTTGGGTTGAACGGCGGGGAAGCGGTTTCTCACTCAATAAAACTCTCTATGACCATCTCCAGGAAAACATAACAGAAGAACTTCGTCATCGGGTTATCGCGATAGCAGCATAATTGGTTGACAAATCCACGCTTTCGAACTATAACATTTGTCACGTACTATGCATTATGCATAACTGGTGAATGGAGAAGTCATGTATTTCCTCGGTATCGATGTTGGCTCAATAACAACCAAAGCGTTGCTGTTGAATGAAAAAAAAGAAATAGTGTCTTCACACATTATGAAGACCGGGGCAGAAATCAAAAAAACTATTGCTGCAGTCTGTGATAGCATATTTGCCCAGAATCATATAACGCAGAAGGAGATTCCTTTCATTGTTTCAACCGGGTATGGACGTAAAAATGTTGATTGTGCTCAGAAATATATAACTGAAATTACTGCGCATGCCTTTGGAGCAACCTATTATTTTCCCCGCACACGTCTCATTTTAGATATTGGCGGACAAGATACAAAAGTCGTTGCACTCACCGCGGCTGGCAATGTTGACGATTTCATTATGAATGATAAATGTGCAGCTGGAACAGGCCGTTTCCTTGACGTTATGGCAGATATTTTAAATACTCCGATTACGCAGTTGGGTGAGAAAGCGCTTGGTCATACCAAAGAGTTAAAAATCAATAACACTTGTACTGTTTTTGCTGAATCGGAAGTAATATCACTCATTGCACGAGAGGAGCGTATTGAAGATATTGCCTTTGCAATTCATGATTCAATCGTTGATCGTATTATTAACCTGGTAAACAAAATATCCCGTCACGGTGAGATTACGCTGAGCGGTGGCGTTAGTAAAAATTCTGCAATACAGGAGCTTGTGAAAAAGCGTTTAAATACAGAAGTTAACCTTCCAATGGACCCCCAAATTATTGGTGCTTTAGGTGCTGCAATTTTGGCCCACAGACATTTCTTTCACAATAAATAATGTAGATTCATAACCACATATAGAGCAATAACTTGTAATACATTATAAAATGTTTTATTAAGCATTGTAATATTGTTGAATTATGCTATAATTTATTACAACTACAGTTGTTAAGAAAAAATTGGGTCCATAGCAGACGTGTAAACACTGGTATGCAGGGTGACACTATTATCATTATTAAATTGTCTACAGGAAACGATTTATTAACAAAAAGGTCGCGCATTATGAAAAAAAGAAAAAGATATCTATGCATTGCACTCTTTTTTGTTTTTACGTGTACGACTTTTGCCTTTGCACAACAGATAAGTAATACCACGGTGCCGCAAGACTTAGGAAAGATTGTTTCCCAGTATCAAGGCACTATTTCTTCACCGCAAATTGTTTATATTCAAGATGCGCATGCCCATTATGACGTTCAGAAGAGTATCGCAGCACTTATTACCCATTTTTGCAAAACAGTCGGTAGTGCAAACGTTCTTGTTGCCATTGAAGGTGCCTCCACAGGTGCCATTGATACTTCTTCCTTGTCATGGTTTGATGACCCACATGATACAGAAAAAGTATGCGATCAGCTTATGAAGGAGGGCAAAGTTAATGGTGCTGATTACCGGCATGCAGTAATGAGCTCTCACTATGCAAAAGACCCACAGATGCAAAAACCGTTTTTGTTTTATGGTATCGAAAATAAAGACTTATATTTAGAAAATAGAACACAGTATGTCGAGACACTGTCGTATCGTGATGAGCAGCGTGATCTCCTTAACGAATTGGAAGAAAAGGTAGAGTTGTTGAAAGAAAAGTTTTATAGCCTTGATCTGAGGGAATTTGAAAAAATGAAACGTGAAGGTACAGACAATAAAGAAGCCATACAATACTATATGAGCGAATTAATAGGATTTGCTTTTAAATATGCTATTAATATTCAAAAAATTAATCCAGAAAAACCCGTAGCGGTCATATATGCATTGTATGAACTAACGTATTCAATGGGAAAAATCAACTTTGATCTTGTTCATAAACAGGCTCAACGGATTGTAAAAGCACTCGCTGGCAAAGGGGTTGCCATAGGAGCAACGAAGGATCTTGTTCTATTGCTTAAAACGGCTCACGATAATGATGTCGCCACGAATGATTTTTTAGAATTGAAGAAATGCGCAAATTTCAGCCGAATCTTCGACAAGCTTGATTACGAAACACTCATTAAAGAAAAGGAAATATTAGAACGTACGTTAAGGGAAGCAATGCTTGATTCGGATACAGCAAGAAAGGTATATGAAATAGATGTCTACATAAAACTTCTTCAAGAACTAAATGGTTTGACCCTGACACGTGAACGAGAAAAACTTTTGAAAGATACAATATTGACTTTAACTGATGTGTACGAATTTATTAGTAATCATTTGAATGAATCGCCAATATATAATGCACCCCTTAAGCAGGCACTTCTCGAATCGCTGGTAGAAAGAAAGTCTTTTTATACTACTGCACGGAAACGTGATGCAGTGCTCGTGGAAAACTTCTTAACGGTTTTAGAAAAACACAAGGGAGAAGTAAAAATCGGCATATTAATTTCTGGAGGATATCATTCTGAGGGTATTGAAAGTCAACTTAAGGAGAAAGACATATCATTTATAGCGATAATGCCACAATTTGAAAATGATGATGCGCATGTGTCAGAAAAATATATTGCGGGAATCAAAAATGAAACGAGTGCATTTGCAAAGAAAATCATTAACGTGTTTTCTGAAGTAACACAATAAAATTATTTATCATACGAAAGGATCAGCTATGGTTGCATGTAGGCGTTCACATATGGTAAACCCCGTTAGAGAGCGACGTCATGAAGCGATGTGTATAGATGATGAAAATAAATCACTATTTAATTTAACTAAGATATTTACCACGCCTTTACTTCGCTTTGCAAAACAATGCATCAAAGTAGCATTCTCTAACGGGGTAAAGGTTTTAATAATAAGCATTACGCTTATATTTGCTCTTTCAAGTATTACACCATCTGTCTATGCAGTACCAAAGGCATATGATTCAGAAACACTTGCGATCCTTGACATTAATGAGGCAAAAGCACAAGCGATTGCTGAGACGATTGCACAATACATAAATCAAGCGGCAATGAATACCTCAGAACAGCAAGAATTTCTAGAGTCATTTTCACCATGGTTACAGGGAATATGGCATAACCAAGAAGATGAGGCGTGGCAGAAAGCAGATGCGAACATTGAAAAATATATAGGTGAGTCAAGTCGTAGCAATCTTGTACAAATACTAAAGGGATTGCGTCATTCACCAACTATTGACTCGTTTATCCCTATTGTCGTGCCGCCAGGTGTCGTAGAAAAACCGGTTACTCTATCTGAAAACGAAAAGCTTCGCTTAGCAATCATTGTAAAAGAATTGACTCGATATGTGCCCGTAGAAGAGCTGGCTATACGGCCATCTTTTTTTGAAAATCTTTCAAATGGCAGGCTTGCTCGGCTTCGTGTTAAAGACTGGAAAGCCGATGCAATAGAGATTGACATGGATATCGATGTTTTGGGTAACCATTTGCTTGCCATGAGTGAAATATATCATGAATATTTGGAAGGGAAGTTGCGCCAAATATTAAAGAAACAGAATATAAAAGCAAGTGATGCAGAGATTCAAACTATTGCTGCATATAAACAGCTGGAGTTTATCGCACATTTTCCGATAAAAAGACAACGAAACTTTGTCCGTTATCTCGTATCTCCTGAAAATAAGATAATGACAAAGGGGATAAAAAGTTTCATATATTCTTATTTAAGAGGAGGAAATGTAGACAAGCGAATAAAAATAATTTTATATTTTTCGCAACTTATGGAGTTTATGGCGCTTTTCCCTGAGAATGAGCATGAAAAACTTCGTCGCGTTTTTTTACGGCCGTCAAACGATCCTTTATACAAACGTATGCAAAAATATCTTGATGATTACGTAGAATATTTAGAGACCGTTGATGAAAATACAAAAAAGATTATTACGTACCTGCGCGAGATTAAAGAGTCTGAGAAAGAACAGTTTACCTTTGTTAAAGAACAGATTACTCTGATAACGGAACAATTACGATGTGAATATTTGCAAAAACGTTTTGGCCTGATTGTGGATACACGTGCAATGTTAAAACGCTTTGATAGCAACAAACGCGAGAAAGCGTCGTTTATGTATGCCATGCCGACAGGGATGCCGGCTGATGAATATTTTCAACTGGCGAAATCATTGCTGTTGGAAGGCGGTAAAGAAATTACGCGGGGTGATGTTATTATTGCAGAACATTTTTTGGGTCGGTTTTTACGTCTTATACTCATGAATAAACAATTTTCATACAAACAATTAAATGATAGCGAACGAGACAAGTTTGATTCAGCAGTAGAACTGATTATCAACACACGAGAGTTATGTATTCCTCGTGATGTAAACGATGTGGAAGTTGTAACGGTGTGGGAATATGTTCGTGATATTATTCGAAACGATGGACTCATTGATAATTATAAACCTGGCGCGGAAAACAATGCAGTTGTTCTTACCCCTGATGAAGTCGAGAAATGGGTTCAAGGAGATGAGAATAACCCGGGCGATTCTGTTCTCTATCCGGTAAAAGAAGACGAGAAATTCGGAGCGTATGTAAAAACATACACGGCATTGCCGATTGATTATGAAGATGCTGTTCAGATATTTCAGTCATACAACCTTCCCATTGATCGTATACAAAAAACGGCAGAAGGAAAAGCACGCATACATTATGAAGATTTAAAAAGGCTCGGTGATGAATTAATTAAGCAGGGAAAGGCAATTGCAATCATGAATGCGGCTGGAAAAGGAACACGAACAGAGCGTATTATACGCTTTGAAAGGGACATAGATGGAAAGACGGTGCGTACTCAGCGTGATCAACGTGGACGTGGTTCCGAAGAAATGGTGCTTGATGGAATTTATCGTAGTTATATAGAAACATTTATTGCTAGTGTTAATGATACAAATAAGAAGTACCGCATTAACACACCGGCAACTATTTGTGTTTCCTTTATGACTAAAGAGGCATTGATACAACTTGTTACTGATTTAGAAATATTAGAATATCAGCACGGGCCCAATAGTTATACCTATGTAAAAGAGGGTGCCCCTGATATTCGTTTGATTTTTATGCGGAGAACCTTTTTATTCGATAAAATGTCAGGTGATTTATATCGAAGCAGGGATCTTTTATTGCGAACGACGCTTGAAGGTATGTGGTCGGACGCACACGATGGGTCTTTTATCGAATATTATGCGAGTGGTATGGCTGCTGACGATGTTGATAACAATAGAAAGTTTGTTTTTATTAGTAACGTTGATAACAGAGTGGCTACTATTGATCCTATTATTGTGGCAATGATGGAATTAACCAATGTGCCCTTAGTTAATGAAGTTGCCCTTAAACCTGAAGGAGAAAAAGGAGGAACGGCCGGTAAAAGTTGGGAGGCGATACGGCGACAAGGACTCGATCCCGCGATAGTTCACGGCAGATCACTTTTTGAAGGGTTTGAATTAACCCCTGGTCTTATCGATAAAATGATGCAAGAAGACCTTGTAGGGTATGGGGAAAAATTCCCACTCTTTAATACTGCAAATTACGTTATCAATATTAAAAGATTTTCCGAACAGGCATTTCAGATTGAAGATCCCGAACAATTACTCGAACAATTTCAAGCTATTGCTCGGAAAAAAGAGGCTGCATTGCGAAAAAATGATGAACAGAAGTTAAAGCAGTATTATGAAGAATATGCTGAAATTAAATTTAAACTTCTTGAATGGTATCGTTTTTTAACCCAGCTATGGGAAGAAGATAAAACATATCCGGCATTACAACCAAGTAATCTCGCCGGTACTATGACACGGATAGCAAAAACACTGTACATCGAAGTATTGACAGGGGCGGATGCCGGTGTTTATTCACGGTTTCAACCGAGAAAGTATAGTGCACCGAATGAGTTAAGGAAAGTAATGATACTGTCAAAATTAGGAACGACCTACGAAGATTATACGGTTGATGATATAACGGAGTTGATGAAAATGAAAGATGATGATTTTGGATTAACACCACAAGAGCAGATGGGGTTCGATTTTTTCAAGAATGAAATCGAAAAAGATGCAGCAGGTATTACGCCGGCAAAAGCATTGACGATTATTCAAGGATTACAGCTCAGTGGGAAAGTAGGGGGTGGGGAAGCTGTTGTCCATGAAGCACGACAGCTTAATAAAATGCTCAGCGATTTGGGTATGTCGTATTATAGGTTTTTTAAATTTTCGGATCTCGTATGCTTTGAAAAAGAATTTAAACCAAAAGTCTTTGATAAACTTAAAGAAAAAGAAGCAATTTCAGAAGAATCCTACAATGAGCTTGTAACGATAGTTACCAATCTAAAAAAATATTGTACGCGCATTAAAGTAGCTACCTATAACGCTCAGAAGATCATTGATACTTTAGACAAATCAGCAGAAATTGTGTACGAAAAAGGGGTTAATTTTGAAGATTTTGATAAACTGCATACGGTTGTGTCGAGATTTGAAGATGCGCTTCTTCACCCAAGTGATCGTGCCGAACAGCCATTATCGTTAATTATTACAAAAGAAAGTGCACAAACGCTCTATCAATATGCGCAGACACACGATCATACGTTAATGCCGGATTACCTGACGATCCTAAGTGAAAACATCAAAAAAACAGCTGTCACGGTCTTTGTTGAAAGCGAAGGATTGGATAGTGAGGTATTGACAAATGTGAAGACGTTGTTCGAATCGTTAAATATCGCGGTGTATGATGATTTAGACAAACCGGAGATGTCTTTGAGTGAAATATATGAATTTGCCTTAGCTTTTGCAAAAGAGAAGGCAGCTAATGTGCGGATACTGGGAAGTGAAGATAGAGTACATTCATTTAGTAAAAAAGAAAAATTTGCAGAAGCGCTTTATTTTACAACGAGTGCCAGCAATGGACAAAAAAATATTCCATTTGCCGAGGTAGTAATATTACCGCATATGTTTAAAACACAAGAAGCATTAAAACAGGTCGAATTGTTCACGTGGCGCGGCACCAACGAACTTGTTATTGATGCTAATTACATGATGAAGAAAGGAATTCCACTTGATCATATTGGAGAGACATTAGTCAGATTTTTAAGAGAGGCAATTGAAAAGATTACCATTGAGCAGCAAACGATTAAAATTGCTGCGTAATTTTTTAGTGCACATTTTTTTATCCGATAAAGGTAACCCAGCCGTGAGGCTGGTACACAAAGCTACGCTGTCGTAAGACAGGGCCGAGCTCACCGTACACTATGAAAATAACTGAGTGTATGGTGAGTTTTTTTATTTAATAAAGATAATAAAGCATGTTTAATATGCGAAGAAAATTTTAATATATAAAGAGGAGAATGCATGTTACGATTACGAAATGTACTGCTTGTTCGAGTAGTTGCACTCTGTGTGAGTCTCTTGTTTGTAAGTTCAAATTCTATCGGTGCCTATCCTCCTGTTCGTACAACAGTAAATACCACTACTGAGACATTGGCAATCGAGGATATTACGACAGACCACGTACGAACGCTTGCTGAGTCATTGGCAGCATTTCACAAAATATGCGTCGATGAAGTGAATGAGTCTCTCGAGAAGCATCTGTTTATATTCCTAAAACGTTTCGACAGCAAAGATCATGAGTGGGAACAGAGCAGAAATGAACTTGTTAGTATTTTTCAAAATGAAGTGGCAGTAAATCGATTGATACAGTTAGTACAAAAAGCACGATCTGAAGCACAGAAAGAACAATCGAAAAAGAATTTATCGTCTCTTTTAGTAACAGCGAAAAAGTCCACGGAATATCAGGAACTTGATCCGGATGACTTGAGCCCTGAACAGCAGGATGTTTTACGGGAAATGCGGTACCGGATTCGACGCTATGTTCCCGCATTTGTACCGACAAAAACGGTAGAAATATGGACTCGTTTGGCCTTTGATCGTATAAGCCAATATGATTATAGTGAACGTCTTACGAAGATACATACAGTATTATTAGGAGAGCATTTAGATAAAAATAAAGACCCTATACGTTTTAATGCTGCGATAACTCTCGGCATGGCTGAGCTGTATCATGAGTATTTGCACTGGTTTATAAATAAAACAGAGCGAAAAAAGATAAAGGGAAAAAGAATTTATGGACACTTTGATGAATTTACCGTTGAGCTTTTTATTGTATTAAAAGAGATAGAATTTTTATTAGCGATTACGACAGAACAAGACCGGGCAGATCTTCTTGCATATCTAAAACAGAACCGTGTCATTCAATTGTCTAAAATACAAATGACCGTGAAAGCACTTATATGTGCAATAACGAAAGGGGAGAGCGTTGATTCTATTATACAGGATATTTCCCAAACGCGGGGTCTCCAAAAAAAGGAAAAACTTGCCCAATTAGAGCATAATAAACTTATTGCAATAGTTGCACGTTACTTAAAACGAGAAAAAGTCACGCCGGTCTATAAGCCACAATTTAATGCAGAGCAATTTTTTTCTTTAGCAGAAGAATTTAATAATATGCAATTTTTTGGCCCGGCATATGGTATACAGAAACAAAAGAAAATGTTACGTGAAGTTATTGATGCTGATGATCTTACCGGTAAATATTATGATACGGTTGTTATCGTTGTTGAGGAGAAATCGTTTGAGCCGTCAAAGGATATGGTTTACAGTGCACAAAGGGATGGTCTTCTGCCACGGGCCGCTGAAATTGTTTTTATTAACGCTCAAGGAGAAAAGGAAGGAAATTGGGATGCAAAATTCAAAATTGACTTTATTAACCCTCAAGGAGAAAAGAAAGAGAAATGGATTGCAAAACATAAAATTGTTGTTCTTGCACAACCTGATCCAAAAGCAAAAGATGCGGTGAAGGGGAATTGGTCAGCGCTTCTCCATTTGATCCAGAAATTAGGCCTTAATGAATTGTATAAACAGACAGGAGTGGGTGATGAGATTGATACGTCTGAATTAGGAACATTCAAAAATATTGCAGTGATTTTAAGTGCGGGAACAGGCAGCAGAAATATGCCCATGACCGCATCGGGGTACGATGATAAGGGGAAGATGATCTCATATAATTCACAGCCTTATTGGTATCAAACGATGAAACAAATATTCCAAAGCTATCATCCTCAGCATGAGGGGGTATTTATTACGACGAATGACGGCATCAAAGCAGATGCACGTGATATCTATCTGCCTGATCAACGGTATCATAATTTTGTCGGAAAACAGGGCATTCAAATACGGGGTGCTGCTCAACGATTGTGGATCGAAGGGAAATATAATCCTGAACTTGAGCAACTCGGAACAATTGCGCTCAATCCGGATGGTACTATAAGGAAGTTTATAGAAAAGCCGACTGAAAAAGCCGCACGACAAGTCGTAGCATTTATGAAAACGGGTATTGTTCCGACAAATTGGGCCGATTATTTTCTCGATAAAAATATGATTCGTTATTTAATGGAAACAATGAATAAATTTACAAATGAAAAGGGAGAAAATTTATTTTATAAATACGGGCTTGATACTGCGGGAGATCTTTTTGAGCCGGCGACACTGGAAAAGAATAAATATCTTTTTAAAAAAATAAAAAAATCCCCAGAGGAAGAAAAAGCTTTTCAAAAAGCTCTTAACGAGAGATTGAAACAGCAGCGGGAAATATTTGACGCACAACCAAGAGACAAAATAGGAACAGATTGGGAGCATTTTGTGAGAACGGAGACTGAACGATTCAATGATGAACATGTAAGAAAACAGAGTGACGAATTTCATGCTGATTGGGAGACCATTTGGAAGATTGCGAAGGACCTTCAAGTAAAATTCGGTATGGGATATATTAATGCCGGGTCCCGTGCAATATTTATCGATACCGGTAATAACCGTGATTTTTATAATGCAAGCCAGCGGCTCTTTGGCGATTCATTTGTGGCGCGTATGTATAGACAACATCTTGATGTGTCGCTTATTATGAACGATGTTGTCGATAAAAGCGGTCATGTCGTTATTGAAGCAGGGGCTCTTGTTGGCCCAAATGTTATTTTTGATGTCTCGGGAGACGCATCAGCGCAATCTTCTACGACCGTTATTTTTGACACGGAACGCAATCTATGGCAGTTGCATAATGAAGACTTGGATCTGCGTGAGTTTACTATTGAGAAGGGGGCATTAGTTGGTGGGTGGACAAAACTTACGCGTCGAGTAAAGATTGAGTCAGAATCGGTTGTCATTAATGCACAGCTTGAACTTGCTACAGTCGTATCAGGATCAGTTGTCCATACGTTTAAAAACGAAATAAAACATTTTACAACGGAAAAAGATACCTTATATTCGGGAGTTTTTATTGAGGAAAAATTTGTGCCTGTTGTAGTAGGATTGGATTACAAAGCAAGTAATACGATTTACATTAAAGATGCCAAAGGTAAATATACGGAATATAGAGATGAAAAAGGTGATGTGGTCACATTAAAAGAGGCAAAAATCTTTCCACGATATCCACCGCGTGGTCGAACCATACCGGGAAAAGAATTTATTTTGGAAGACCTAGAGATTAGTACGGCTGCCAAAGGCGAGAAATATTCATTTGAGGATATGCGTAACATATCTGATTTTAAGAGTTTAGATATATTCTTCGGCAAAGTAAAAGAGCTCTTGCGAAAAATAGAAGAGCCGGCAGAAATTGTTAAAGAAGCTGATATGCAAGAAATTAAAACAAGACAGAAAGAAATTGTTGATACTTATGAGAGCAGTATCATAGGAATATCGCAACAAGTACAGGAACCCAAAGCGCTTATTATTACGTCTGGTGTTGCAAAGAAATTTGTTGCTATTTTACAGGGGGATAATGAACAAAGTAAAAAAGCCTTAAAGGATTATGTGTCGATTTTGAAGCGTCATATAAGTGGGGATGTTTTGTTTGGGTTGGATCCAGCTACGCAGAAAGAGGTAATGAATCTTCGGCAGGCGCACAATTTAGACTTATCAGTATTAAAAAAAGCCGGAGTATTTCCTTCTCATGCGGAGATTTTGGAGAGACAGGGGGGTAAAGAAAAACCGTTGTCTGTATTGCAAATTGTGTTTTACACGAATACGGAGGATGAAACACGTATTTTGAAAGACCTGTTTTTTCTGAGCGAGCACCATTGTCCGATTTTTTGTGATACATTGAGGGAAGCATACAACTATGCTGCCATATTTACTGTGAGTGAAAAAAATATACGTTACTTAGGGAGCGCCCAGGAGATACGGTTACTTAGTACTGATCAACGATTTGCTCAACGCGGCGCATTGTTTTTCAGCACACGGGAAAGCAATAAAGTGGAAGATATGCCGTATGTGGAAGTGGCGATATTGCCGCATGTATTAAAAGATATTAAAACATTGGAAAAGATGCAATTGTTTAACATTCATGGAAACGAAATTGTTTTAAATACAAAGCATCTCCTCCGTTTTGGATTTACTCCGGGAGAAATTGGCAGCGAACTTGTCGCCCTGATGCAACAGGCTATCGATAGCATTACACATGAAAAACAGATTAAGGTTGCTGCGTAATAGTGATTATTAAAAAAATATTTTTAAGAGCGAAGGAAGTCGGGTTACATGAAGGTGATCCATTTCTTTTTTCGTAATCCGATTTTTTTATTGCCCAGATTGTAAAGAGATTTAAAAACAATGAAAAAAACATTATTAAAAATAGTAGCCATAACGATTGCAGTTGTCTTCACTGCAAATACCATCGCTTTCTCTGCACCCGATTTTGTCTACCGGGTCCGAGTTCCTGAAAAATACGGGAAAGTAAAGGATCGTTGGAAAGCAACTGAGCAGGAAGAATCGAATCGTACAGTCATTATCCTTCAGGATGCCCATAATAATTTCGGTGCACAAAAAAATATTGCCCACATTATACAGTCAATTATTCCTCAATTTAATGAAGATGATTCAGTGATCGGCGTTGAAGGTGCTATTGGCGAGATTGATGTCAGTACATTGAGAAAATATCCAATACCTGAAGCAAGGGAAAAAGCATCTGAAACGATTATGCAGCAAGGGTATCTTACCGGCGTTGAACATGCCGCTGTTTTCTCAAAAGATTCACTCAATTTGTGGGGTATTGAGGATCAAGATCTCTTCTATGAGGATTTTCGCCTCTTTCATGCGGTATCATCCCACCAAAAGGACATACAGACTATTCTTAATCAATTAACGACGCCACTCAGTGCGCTTAAAAAGGCAATCTATCATAACAGACTTCAAGAATTTGATGCAATAGGAAATGACTATGAACAAAACAAAAAAGAATTAGAAAATTATGTAACCTGTGTATATGAATATGCTGATAAGTACCGCATCGACCTTTATCAATATCCTCACTTGATGCTCTTTAAAGAAATAGCTGTTCTCAATGCATCTATCGATAGTGAAAATATAAAGGAAGAGATCAGAAAACTTTGTGAAGGTATACAGGAGCTTGATAATGGTGCGGATACTGATGATGAGATAATAGCGCTTTGGAGTAAGGTCCAAAACAAAGATGATTTTAATAAGAATGAGTATCCGCTCATACAAAAGAAGGTGCAGAGTGTCCGAAAATTAGCCCTTTTTGACGGGCATCAATTGAAACAGGAGATAGCATTAATTACTCATGACATAAAGATAGCAATTGCTGAGACGAATGATGAACGACGACTTATTGAACTTGACGAAAAAATTTATTTGTTAGAAAAGGTGCTCACGCTCCGAGGCACGAGAGATGAAGTAGCGAAAATATTTGGAAATAGCGCACTAGGTGATACCCAAGATCTAATTCCGAATCTTATGAGCGAACTCAATGTTCTTGCTAAGGGTACCGACTTCGCCGCTCCAGGAGCGGTAACACCGGTTGAGGTAAACAAGCTTTTTGAACAAGTGCAAAAGTTTTACTCGTTTGCAAAAAAGCGTGAGAATGCAATGGTCGATAACCTTCTGAGCAAGATGGAAAAGGAAGAAAAAACACAGGGTGTTTTAGTCATCGGCGGATATCATTCACAGGGCATCGCAGAAATCTTGAAAAATAAAAATATTTCATATGTAACCGTGACCCCCAATATAAATACGATCACTGATACAGTAGGGTATATGGACCGCATGATCGGTAATCTCATTCCCCTTGCCCCGCATCTTACCAGCTATATCCATGCGAGCCGCATTAACGCCCTTATGGGGTCACTTTGTGAAAATAGAGTAGAGGCAGAGACAAAAATTATGCAGATATTTGGCGATGCTTGGACAGAGGAAGTGACACAGAAACGATCATGGGCAGCACGCTTGAAGATGCTGGAAAAAACCGTTGCTGATGCTGACTTGAAGGACAAAATCGATGCTATTTATAACTTTGCACAAACAGTCACCGATCGCGGTATTGATGAAAGCCCAACAAGTGAGATGAAAGATATTGTCGGCGAAATTGAAAAAATTGCTCGCAAAGATGAGATACTAAAACAGTTAGAAAAAATCGTCCTTCCCGATAAGCCGTTTCGTCAAGAACGTCTATCGTGGATTCAAGACGTGTTACAGGAAGCCAAACAAAACGGTATGGCTGTTGTTTTGGGAATTGCTGGTGGTAAAAAAATCGCTGATATTAATATGTTAGGGCTTCCGTCTTTTGATCTTACGGGCAGTTGGAAGGGTTTTAATGAATTTGTCATTGAGCATGCTGGAGAAACGGTTGTTTTGAACAATTTTTATGATATTGGAAATTATAATACAAAAATTATGGCGATGCTGGAGAAATGCCGGGCAGCTCGAATAAAAGTAATTCTAACTGCAATGCCCAGCGTGGAACATCAGGACGTTTTTAATACCTTGCGCACTGAAAAAGGGCATGTGCCGGGGGCGTTTCGTATACGTGTCGATTCCTATCAAGAGCAAAAGGTACGTCTGATGGCGTATAAAGATATTTGGAGTGAAACTCTTCACGAAGAAGACTGGAAGTACCTTTTTGACTTAGTTGGCGGGAATATGCGTCAAGCACGCATTGTTATTGCTATAGCGCAATCGCTAAATAAAAAAATTCGTGATCTTACCCGCCAAGACCTTTTTGGCACACGTGATCTTCAATCAGGGACGATACTCTATGAGACTTATTTTAGGCCGATTCAATTTAGGGAACTCTATCAAACATGTAAGATCATGCTTTTTACATTTCTCAGTGATTTTCCTTTACTTAAACGCATTGCCAGTGAGAAGGTGTATGCTCATTCTTTAAACCAACAAGAAAAAGAACGTATCGAACGACTTATTGATTATAACATTGTCCGTATTAATGCTGACGGCGAGATCGTTATTGCACGGAAAATATTTGAGTATTTCTTGCGTGAAATAGACATAACAGAATTTGCAATCGTTAGTCCCCAGCGTATAGCAAAATTAGCAGATAAACCCCTGCAAAAAGTAACGCCTTTCTATGAAGGAATCAATCGTAGAAAAACCAAACGTGAGCCAGGAGAAACGGTGACTGATGAGGAAATACGGCTTGATAATTTTATTGCATACCCACGAATACGAGCTCTTGAACATGCTTATGACAAAGCTAAGCGTTTGGAAAGCATAATTACCGTTGATAAAGCGCTCTTTCCACGGCATGTGTTATTTGTGGGAAATTTTGGGTCAGGGAAGGGGACCATAGCCACGCGCTATAGCCATGACTTTGACATTCCTATTATCAGTACCGGTGATATGATTCGCGATCACACGAGGAGGGGAACAGCCCTTGGGAAAAAATTTGAAGAGTCTCAGCAAAGAGCAGGACTGGCGCCGTCAGATGTTGTGATAGAAATGGTCCGAGAAAAGTTGCGAACGATTGATGTCGCGAAAGGATTTATTTTTGACGGGTTTCCTCGTGAATCAGAGGAATTAGATTTTATTCTCGATTGGGCAGAAAAAAAGAAGATACCGCTTCTTACCGTGTATCTTCACGTAAGTGATGAAACAGCACAAAAACGAACACACATTCGCGGTGAGACATCAGGCCGCTTAGAAGATCAGGATCCTGCGTTAATTGATAAGCGGTTCGGCGATTATCATTCGATCGTAAAACCCAACGTGATCGACCGGATGCCTCAAAATTCGAACATGCTCTGTATTAATGCTGAGCCGAGTAAGGATGCAATGTATCAGGAATTAATAGATGCATTAGTACCGCATCAATACACTTTGGTTACTGATTCAGAGGAGTTATCCCGATTAAAACTTGCTCCTGACGTTGCAGAGAGGAAAATGCCTATCGTAAAGGATGAAAAGGGTATCTATTTTCTCGTATATGAAAACATTCTTGATTTCGAACAGTTTATGCATGAAAAATTCTTACATGAACTCTTAGGGAAAAAGGCACCTATCGTTGAATATCGATTTCACTATCTTAT
This sequence comes from Candidatus Omnitrophota bacterium, assembly GCA_018823795.1. Lineage (GTDB taxonomy): Bacteria > Omnitrophota > Omnitrophia > JAHJGZ01 > JAHJGZ01 > JAHJGZ01. Next base: position 3,436 of record JAHJGZ010000158.1, on the reverse strand, counting down.
GAAATATGATAAAAGCACCTTTGATTTTCAACATGACTATGAAGGAGGAGTTGGCCTCGGCAGAATAGCAGCACACTATGTAGAAGAAACGGCAAAAAAAGAAGCAGCAACATATACTGAAGCAGAATTAAAGGCAATGAATGCAGATAAAATTGAAAATCTGCTTGTTTTTTATACCTTTACGCGGGATATAGAACATTACGTATGGTTTAAGAAAGCAGAAAGACATCCTAATTCTGCACTCTTGACCTTTGAAGATCGAAACTATTATCTGTCATACGATAACAGTCCAAAAAACATTCAGCACGAGAACGAATCAATTACAACCGTTATGAATAGGCTTGCAATGAGTCTTGAAGAGTTTACCAAGCAATTGCTTGATTTTGATACCTTAGATTATGATTTTCTTTCACAAAAAATCGCAGAATATGAAGCAATAACCGATTTAGAAATAGAAGCAGCCCTTTTTGGAGCGGGATTTATCGGTACAGAGGTACAGAAATTAAAAGATTTATATATGCAGGCTCGAGATAATCTTCGTGCCGATATTGAATGTATTATACGGGAAAAAACAGGTGACGATGATTTTATTTTCAGTGGAAGTGATCTTCCTTCACGAATTCGAACCGACCTTCGCGAGCGCGGAGCGCGTTACCTCCCGAAACTATTACAGCTTGAACATGTGCTTTCTGATGCCACAAAATTACCATTAGTAGGATTTATTGTTGCACGAGGGGGGCAGTATATATATGCATTGCGTAAGAATGATTATACTGACCACCAGGGGATGCAACATATTCGCTTACAATTAAGTGAAATAAATCCGTTCACGAACCAAGAGCATGATAATGAAGGATATGCTCACTGTGTTGTCAACCGGAAAAGAGGAGTAGCCTATGGAGGGTTGAATCCGGATAGAATCAATATTAGTGTTGATTATGAAAACAATGGCGTGGGTTCTATGCTTTATGCTTTACGGTTAAAAGCGGCCTATCAAAACGGTGCTCAGACATTTATTATTTCAGATCCAAAGCCCAAAGCCATTTCGATTTTAAAGAAATTTGGTTTTCAAAAGAAAGATAAGACTACGTGGACATTAAATATGCAAGATCATTTCACTGCCGATGCGCAAGGGCGCGTACAGTGGAATGATACGATTTATAAAATCTTAGACGAAAAGGAAATCAAATTTCTTAACATGCAGGATTATACTGATTCTGAGTATGCAGTGAGTGATTCATTACTTGTTGGTGATGAAGGAGGTGAAGATGGATTTGTTTTTAAAAAAGGCCATATAAAACAGTGGCGTAAGAATGTGAAAGAACTCGCTCGTGTGTCCTTTGAAGAAGTGAATGCATCGGATGATTGGATGCACGGCATCAAAAGGGGGAAAGATACAAAAAGTCAAACAGATGATGCCCTTGAATGGCTGAAAGGACGCGAGAAGATTGCTGTAATGCTCAGTGAGGTAAAGAAGAGACTTCTTGAAGATGCTTTTTTTCGAGATGATGACCTTCTTGCGGTGGATATTATCATCATGTCCGGTTTTTATAAAAGTGCGTTATTTTATAAAACCTCAAAAAAGAAAAAAAATCTTATTTATCTCGATTGGCGTAGTTTTGAAAACGTCGATTTTCTCTACCTTACCATAAAACATGAATTAACTGACCTTAAACTTAAAAAAGTGTTTCCTGGTATTGATGATGCCTTACGGGAATTATATACCCTTATCAATGTGAACATCAGCGGCTTTATGTCCTTTCCTTCTGAGCGGCAAAAGAGGCTTTTGGACGATTATCGCACGATTGCACATCCGTCTCAGGGGCTCTTTTCTCGATATGAAAAAATATACCAAGAAGAGAGAAAACTCCCCGTTTCGTTTTTAGATGATCTGTGCACAATGGTTGCAAAAGAGCGAGCCTATTTTCCTGAAATGTGTGAGGCTATGGTGGGATTAATGTTTGCTGCTGATGGTATGCTGAGTGACATAAAAAAAATACCGGTTAAAATGAAACTGATTCAATTGCGTAATCAAGTTATAGAATCAGCAGCGCTTACTGAGCATCAAAAATGGTTTTCACTTAGCGATATTAAAGGGACGTGGCCAAGAGCATTAAAACCGTTTAAACCGTATCACAGCACTATTCAGTACCAGCTGCTCGACGAAGAGACTATCGTTTTGAAAGTAAAGATGATTGATGCTGAGGGAAAGGAAGAATATGTTCATGTATGTATAGGTATAAAAGATAATCTTGACGGAATTTTAGGAAGCCGTGGAAGAATTTTTGGACACACACTTAAAAAATGGATGACCGCTGCTTCCGACCTGTTTTACTATCCGAATCCCAGTGATGAAGTAGCACGCGGTGAAGCGTATCGACGTGCAATTCGTCTCTCATTAACAAAAATGATAAAACAGATTGCGGGAAAGGGTGATGATGCTCAAAAATGGTGGCGTGATTCATTATCGCGACTTTTTACACTACTCAAAATTGATAAACCGCTCAGTCAAAAAACATGGCGCACTATACAGAAATTGCCAAAAGGGAGGAGAGGTAAAGGACTGTATTCTGGAATTAATGGTGCAATTAACGATTATTTTGATAAAGAATACCCTCAATTATTTCTCGGGGACACGAATGTACGGGACGTAGCAATTAAAGATTTAACACTGTGGCCGGTGATTGAAAATCCGCATATTAATTCATTAATGATCGATTGGCTTAAGCTGGGAACGACGCGCGGCCCTCCTATTGCCTATTATGAAGCAGAGAAAATATCAATTTCTGAATTATTGGACACATTAGAGAACAATAAAGCAGCCGGTCTTGTGCCGCAAAGAGCGGTTGATGAGTTACCACCTGAGGATGTAAAAGGAGCCGGGCGGATTCCCTTTATCAGTTGGCTCTTTAAAAAAATAAACATATCACACAAACGTCAGCCGCTTACTGAACAGTTACTATTTTTTGGAATTAATCTGTTGCTTGCTTCACCATATATTTTGCCCACCTTGTCATATTCTTGGGCTACCGCAATTACGTGGGGCGGTTTTTTTGTTGCTCATCTCATCAGATGGGGAAATATGCCGCATGCTCCGCCACTATGGAAGGTATCCTCAATTACCATTATCAATGCACTTGCGTTTGGGAGCGTACCGTTCTTTTCATCGTTCTTAGCGGATACAACATTTCCAAACTTCTCTCTTCTGCGTATTACCTCATGGACCTATCTTGGTTTCTTATTTATTGCTTCCTTATTCCATCATTGGCTTGATACTCGTGACGGCGAAAAAGTGATTACTCCCTCAGAAGTTTGGCAAGAAAATCTCGAAGAAATACCGCTATTGGATAATGATGAAGTTGATGCAAAACCAGTCCCTGAAGATAAAGAAACTGTAGATGAGAAAGAAGCTGAAGCCCCACCGTTATCTTTACCT
>JAHJGZ010000016.1 GCA_018823795.1 Candidatus Omnitrophota bacterium | reverse complement strand
TGAAATTGGGAGATTGCGGGGAATTAAATGAATGTGATTTTGATTCTGGCAGTTTGTGGTATGCTCAGTCCAATTGTTTATACGTTGATGTGGATTATTGGTGGTTGGTTACGTTCGGATTATAGTCATATTCGAGATGATATTAGTTCATTGTTTGCGGTTGGTGCACCGAATCAACGGTTGATGCAGGCAATGATAATCGTTCAAAGTGTTCTCCTCTTTTTGTTTTATTTTGTGTTACATGATGGATTAAAGGATGGCGGATCAATCATTGGTCCATATTTATTGATCATTGCATCCATTTTTGGAATATGTATTGCCTTGTTTTTTCCGCTTGATGAAGGTGGTGAGATTATTACCTGGCGGGGAAAAATGCATTTAATTTTGGTGATTGTGATTGGGATTTTGACCATCGCAGGAATGATTACGTTATGGCTTCGATTACAAGTTGTTGAGGGATGGGAACTGTTTGCCTGGTTTTCTCTAGTCTCTGCATTTGTTGCCTTAGTATTGCTCATTATTTCTGGTATTTTTATTAAAAGTAAGTACCGTGGGTTGCTTGAGCGTCTGGGTGTGACACCTTTTCAGGTGTTTTATTTTGTTTTGCCGTTGATGGTTTTTCTTAACAACCTCTAATTAAAATTAAAAAAAATGTGGGATGTGATGAATCACATCTTACTTAATTATGTTCTATGAGGCTTCTTTTTTCATTTCATATCGTAGCCAGAATAGTAGACCAATAGCGAGGGGTATTCCTACGATAACTGCAATCCAGAGAAGTACTGTTAGATAGGAAAAGATAAGATAGTCAAATGTCCACTCAGCAAAGGGGGTATTCCAGTTCCCATCGAGATAGACCTTGAGGATGAAACCGAGATTGATGATGAATGAAAAGGCACCGCCACCATCGGTGCGATGTGAGCGTTTGCCAAAGAGATGCCCGTGTCGGTATTCCATCCGTTCATCAGCGGGTAGTTTTTTCCACCAGAGGAAATAGACTGCTGCTGCGATGATGAGTGCAGGGATTCCGATGATAACCAATTCCCAGAATATCATGTGTAGTAGAAAGGTTATGATATAACCTACCGTCCATAGATCTAATGTTGCGGGGACTAGACTTGAAGCTTGTGCGTCTCCCACAAACCAGATAAATACATAAATTGCGCCTGCAATGGCTAAAAGGGCGCCGATTACAAAGAGGGTGAACATTTGCCAATGTCGTTTTAAAAATATTTTCCAGATTTTCTCCATATCTTCTGCCATAAATATTCCTTCTTCCTTTGATGAATATATGTTATGGTTGTTTATAAAACTTTAATTACATAACTTGAGGGTTTATTTTTTCAATAAGAATATAACATCGAGCAGATTTTATTAATACAATACTAGTTCAGGTACTCAAAATGGAAGTAGAATTAATCACACCTTGTGGCATGAACTGCGTTATCTGTAAATTTCATTACCGAGAAAAAAATCAATGTCCCGGCTGTCGAGCAGAAGACGAACTTAAACCATTGGGATGCAAGACATGTAAAATTGTTAACTGTGATCTCATTAAAAACAATCATGCCACGTATTGTTTTGAATGTGAAAACATCCCTTGTCAACGATTAAAAAATCTTGATAAACGCTATCGAACTAAATATCATATGAGCATGCTTGAAAACCTTGATTTTATTAAAAAACATGGTATCAAAGCATTTTTGGAAAAAGAAGAAAAGAAATGGACTTGCCCACAATGTGGAGGTATTGTTACCTGCCATGGTGGTATGTGTCTAAACTGTGGCTACAAAAAATTTACCTCACCCAAACCAACAAAAAATATAAAAAAATGATTAATTCGACCACACACCATGGCCTTTTTTCCGTAACTTCCTAGCGAGCCATTGCTCCAAAATCTCAGCATCTTCCCGTTTCTCAATTGGGTTATACTTCCGAAATTTCCGGGGAACCAATCGCATACCATATCTTTTTACAAAACGATTCGCCTTATACCCCGCTTTATGCTGTTCAAACCGAGTCTCTGGATCATGCGATGTCTGCCCCACATAATAACAGGCAAGCCTTGTTTTCATACGTGGATTCTTTTCACGAAATTTCTTTGACAACAAGACTTCTTTATCGAGCTCAATGACATATACATTATACGGCAAATATCTCCTCATATTTTACATTAGAAAATCAAATAAAAATCTTGCTAGGTTTTATATTCATATCTAGCAGGTTTTTTCTTTACTATTCTTAAACTCG
>JAHJGZ010000015.1 GCA_018823795.1 Candidatus Omnitrophota bacterium | reverse complement strand
TGGAAAAAGTTATCAACATATCCACAGTATCAACAAAGAGAAAGAAAAAAGTAGCAAAAAAGAAAGAGAAAGGACTGCTACTGCTATATCTTATTTTTAGTTAAAACTGGTCAAAGATTGGGGAGAGGCTCCTAGTGCGTATAGTAGAGGGATTAAGCATTGGCAGCAAAAGAGTAGCTATAGGTAATTTAATTTAGGAGAGGTTGAATGCGTGTATTAGTTCTGACAAGCGAATGGCCCGATGAGCAATATCTACATTCTGGAATATTTGTATATCGGCAGGTGAAATGTTTGCGAGATGTGGGTATAGAGGTTGAAGTATTAAACTTTAGGGGCAGAGGGAATCTTGTAGAATATTTGAAGGCATTTTTAAAATTAAAAGAAACAATGAAAGCAAAACAATATGACCTCATTCATGCACACTTTGGCCAAGCGGCATTTTTGGCTGTTTGGCAACAGGAAGCACCTGTAGTTGCAACTTTTCATGGGTCGGATTTATGCGGATTATCTGATAAAATCTTTATGAACAAGTTTAAGGGACTCATTCTTAAGACCTGTTCGTATATTGTCGGGAAGAGAGCTGATAGCGTTATCGTTGTTTCTGAAAAACTATTGAAACATATTAAACGATCCGCAGATGTAGTTTCGATGGGAGTGGATTTAACGCTTTTTGTGCCAGGATCGTTTGAAGATTCTAGAAAATTATTAGGATGGCAGAATGATAAAAAAATAGTATTATTCGTGGGGAATCCATCTAATCCGATAAAACGATATTTTTTGGCGCAGGAAGCGATTTTGTTATTAAAAGAGGAAAATCCCCTTGTGGAATTAAAAACTTGTTACAACGAATCTCGCGAAAAGATGCCACATTATATGAGTGCTGCGGATGTTCTTGTTGTTACATCTGTTCATGAAGGAGCTTCGATGACGGTTGTAGAAGCTTTGGCATGCAATCTGCCGGTGGTTTCAGTGGATGTAGGGCATGTTCGTAAGTATATTGGGTCCTTGGATGGATGTGTGCTTTGCGAAGATGATACTCCGCAAGTTGTAACAGCGGCCCTGAAAGAAATAATTAATAATCGGTCTCGAATCCAGGGAAGAGATAGGGTAAAAGAATTAGATGAGCGAGTGGTAATACGAAAAGTGGTGGATGTTTATGAAAAAACAATTAAGCAGTTTAAGATGAATAAAAGCGCAAGGGGAGGGCATGATGCGGTAGGGAATACGCCTAAATTGGAGAGGACAGGCCTTGGGTGTTTTGGAAAAACGCATTAAGGAATTTGTAGGAGCTGGAAGTGTTCTAAAGGGCTTGAGATGCAAGTTCCGATGTTATCAAGGAACGTAGAAATGAGTTTTTAGATATCAGTTATGCGATTAGGGGGTATTGCTAAAAAAGAAATAACAGCAGTTGTTATAGCGATTCCCGTAGCGAAACATCATGAGTTGGCCAAGGAAGAGGGGGAATGCCGATAATGATGTTTTTGTCGAGAAATCTTTGGCGTGGGATTCAGGGCAAGGGAAGGAATTAGTTTGTTTAGCTAAAATGAACAAAACTTGATAGTAGGACTTTGCGGCATCATCCGACTGTTATTAAGTCGGAAAATATTATTAAGTCTGAAGCTTTGGAAAAATCTTGTTTATTTAGAAAACGGCTCAAATAGAGATAGTGTAACATATTATGGGCACTTTTGCGGTGTTGCCCGGAGCAACTGTTGCCCGGAGCAACGGGGCAAAGCTCCGAAGAAGCTTTCCGTAATGAAGTGTTTAGGTTTGCCATGTATACAGGGGATGGAAAATCGAAGAAGGGCGGATGCCATGTTTGCTATCACTATGTTGTAAGAATTTTTGCTGGAAAAAGAGACATGGCGCAGAAGTGTCGCAAAGAATGGGGTGTCGATTCGATGGCTCATTATGCTGTGTCATTGCAACAAATGAAACTATTCGAAATCAAATGCGAAATAGCGTGTAATCTTAAAGAAGCTAAAAAAGTATCTACCTAAGTGGCTATTTGTTTATCTGCGGAACCGCTTTTATTGGAAAATGAAATAGCCAAAGGGATTGGATGGATTGCCGGGATAGATTTTTAACTATAGCGACGTTCGAAAGATCATGAGATGAGTTCTTGTGAGGATATTTTGTAAAAGGAATAGAGATGGGAAAGGAAGATATGTGTGAATTGAAAATTACTCCTTTTGTGTCGGTGATAGTAGCCTGTAGAAATGAGGAGAAGGGTATTAAGGAGTGTGTAGAATCGGTTATTGCACAGGATTATCCACAAGATAGATTGGAAGTATTATTTGTTGATGGAAGAAGTGTTGATCGAACACGTGAAATTATTGAAGGATATACAGGGAAACATTTTTTTTTAAAGGTTATTGACAATCCCCGAAAAAACACCCCTGCAGCATTTAATGCAGGGATAAGATCATCTAAAGGAGATTTGATTTTGTTTATGGGAGCACATTCGATTTACCAGAAAGATTACGTAACAAAATGCGTTGAATCTTCTTTGAAATATAAAGCAGATAATGTCGGGGGGGCGATTAAAACGCGACCTTATAATTCTTCTTTTGTGGCAAAAGCAATTGCGATTGTTTTATCTCATCCCTTTGGGGTGGGTAATTCCATCTTTAGAATAGGCAGCAAAAAACCTGTTTGGGTTGATACAGTATTTGGTGGATGTTATAAACGTGAAGTGTTTCGACAAATTGGCCTTTTTGACGAAGAATTAGTGCGGAATCAAGACGATGAGTTTAACTTGAGATTAAGGAGGAATGGAGGCAAAATTTTGTTAATACCAGAAGTAGTTTCTTATTATTATGCCAGGGATTCTTTTGATAAATTAGCGAGGATGTATTGGCAGTACGGGTATTTTAAGCCACTCGTAATGGTTAAACTAAAAGCTGTTTTAACCTGGCGACAGCTTGTTCCTGCAGTTTTTGTGAGCACTCTATTGTTGGCAGCATTATCTAGTTTTTTTTTACGGTTGGGTGGGTTTTTTTTTGTGGGTTTAGCAAGTTTTTATTTGTTCGTTGTTTTGGGTGTGTCATTTGGGGAGAGTATTAACAGGAAAACTATTGGCTTGTTTGTTTTTCTTGTTTTCGCTTTTTTTGTGATTCATTTCAGCTATGGAATAGGATATTTATTTGGTGTAAAAGATTTTGTAGCCTATAAAAAGCGTCCAAGTGAGAGTGATAAAGTTTGTAGCACTACGAGATGATTATGGATGAAATAAGAAGAATAAGAAGTGTTTATAAGAAAAGAGAAGAACAGAATAAGCAGGTATTATATTCTCTTTTTCAACCGGGGAGTTTGTATATATTTCAGCAAAGAGAGCGTGTGCTTTTGAATGAACTTAGAAAAGCAAATCTTCAAGAACTTTGGTCTAAAAAGATTCTTGATGTGGGTTGTGGACAGGGTATAGAATTAATAAATTTTATTAGATATGGGGCAAATCCCAAAAATCTTTTTGGCATAGATCTTATCAGGGAAAGGATTAAAAGCGCGGAAAGTTTAAGCTCATATGTAAATTTTTCTTGTGGTAATGCAACTAAACTTCCATATGAAGATGACTGTTTTGATGTGGTTTTGCAATATACGGTATTTACTTCTATCCTTGATATAGAGATTAAAAAAAAGATAGCCAATG
>JAHJGZ010000157.1 GCA_018823795.1 Candidatus Omnitrophota bacterium | reverse complement strand
GCGAATTTATCCTTTTTTAAAGGGGTTGCCTTTAAAAAAGGATACAAGTCTTAGTCTGTGCGAATTTATCCTTTTTTAAAGGGGTTGCCTTTAAAAAAGGATACAAGTCTTAGTCTGTGCGAATTAATCCCGTCGAGGATTGCAATTCCTTGCCCCGAGAAATGCGCAGCATTTTATCGGGGAACGAATCCTATTTTCCTTTTCGGCTTTTCAGGCGGCATCATGAGTTGTCTTATTGCGGTAAAAATTGCCTGAATGTCCGTATCATGTTTTTCGATTTTGTGTTCAAGTTCCGATAACTTGCAAGCAAGTTCTTTATTTACTGAAAGTATCTGCCTGAGCTTGACGAATGCGCGCATGATAGCAATATTAACCTGCGCCGCACGCTTACTCCGAAGAACGCTTGAAAGCATGGCTACTCCCTGTTCTGTAAAAGCATACGGTAATTTGCGAGTGCCACCCCAACTTGAAATGCCAAATTGGCACTTCAAGTTGATAAATTCATCCAAATTGTTTTGCTTTAAGGTCGCATTATGCGACCTTAATGAGAAAAGCTATACCTACTTACCTGGCCGGACATCTTTTCTTTGATGTTCCAAAGTGGAACATCAAAGTTTTAAGCACTTGTCTCGGGAGCTGAAGTATAAAGTCACCATGGACCGGTCGCAATGTGCGACCAGTTCCTCTTTTTCTCTGTTTAACTTCTCACATTTTGTGACAAGTTCCTGTCGTGCACTGTCGATACACAGGTTGAATAATAGTCATTTTTAAGTTGACAAAAATGAATATTTGTATACAATAGCACCATTGTATCTGAATGTGATTCATTGTATAATGCAACCAAAGGAGTCTAGTCGATATGAAAATAAAGGCCCGTCCATTTCTCAAATGGGCCGGGGGTAAAACACAACTCATTCCCGAACTCATTAGTCGATTTCCGAAAACAATTATAAAATCTAAAAAAATTAATCGCTACATTGAACCGTTTGTCGGTGCCGGCGCATTATTTTTTTATGTGCGGAATAATTTTTCAGTTAAAAGATCTTTTCTTTTTGATAGCAACAAAGAATTAATTCTTGCCTATAAAACTATCCAAAAAACCCCTTACAAAGTTATTACTGAATTAGAAAAACTCGAACGTGAGTATCTCAAAAAGCATGAGGCAGGACGTGCAAAAAAATATTATGAGATGCGAGCAAGTTATAACATACAAAGAGATACTGTTAATTATGAAAAGTATAGTTACCGCTGGGTAAAGCGAACCGCATGGATGATCTTTTTAAATCGAACATGTTTTAATGGATTATTCCGCTTAAATAGTAAAGGCGGATTTAATGTACCTCAGGGGCGATATAAGAATCCGACTATTTGTGATCGGGACAATATAAATGCAGTTAGTAAAGCCCTTAGAGACACAGAAATTTTTTGCGATGATTTCACTGCATGTAAAAAATATGCAACAAAAGGTTCCCTTGTATATTTTGACCCGCCATACCGGCCGCTGAATGGTACGTCTAGTTTTACTGCGTACACAGAGGATGGATTTACCGATGACGACCAAAAAAGGTTAGCCCTATTGTATCGAGACCTTTCCAAAAGGAAAAAGGTGCATTTAATCCTAAGCAATTCAGACCCTAAAAATATTATACCCACTGATACTTTCTTCGATGATTTATATAAAAAATTTACCATTGAACGAGCAACCGCGATCCGAATTATTAATTGTCAAAGTACAAAACGAGGCGCTGTAAAAGAGCTGATTATTACAAATCGATAAATTCATTAATTATGATATCTACAAATGTTTATAAAAAAAGACTCCAGCGTAATAACCCAGATGAAGTTTTTGCCTATCTAATTGATACGCTAAAAGAAACAATAACAAAGTGGGATTATTTTGTTAATTGGACAAAGGTATTTAAGAATCTTAAGAGCATTGAAGTTGATCTCAATATTCTTAACTATTTGATTGGAAAACCACAGATAAAGAAAGAATTTATAAGCTTGTTAAAACAACATCCTTCAGTAGCACGGGTAATTCCCATCCTTGTCGCATGTCGCAAGTCTAAGTATAGAATTTTAAGTGACTATGGATATAATGATTTCATCTATGAAGATTTTGTGTTTCAAAACATCGCCAGCTTTACTGATAATGAACTTAAGAAAATTGTCTCATTTGCAAGCAAATCGGGATTTTTAAAACTTTTGGCATCAAAGCGCATAAAAAGCGTTGTCGATTATGTAATTGGTGTTGAAGTCGGATTAGATTCCAATGGCCGGAAAAATCGCACGGGGAAAAGGATGGAAGGTATCGTCGAGTTTTTCATAAAAGATATCTGCACGCGAAACAAATATGAATATATTACTCAAGCTACATCTCAAAAAGTAAAAGAAAAATGGAATTTGAAACTTACGGTCGATAAGTCGTCGCGAAAAATAGATTTTGCTGTATGGAACGGTAAAGGTCTCTATTTGATCGAAACAAATTTTTACGGCGGCGGCGGATCAAAACTTAAATCAACTGCAGGTGAATATCAAACAATGTTTGATTATTGGAAAAAGGACGGGCATAAGTTTATTTGGGTCACTGATGGGATAGGATGGAAAACAACACATCGTCCGTTGCGGGAGACATTTAATCATATAGACCATCTGTTAAATTTAAAAATGGTTTCAAGTAAAATATTGGAAGATATTATTACTCAAAATATTTGAAAGCATATTTATTAATGAAAACACTACAACCTGACAAATTTGATGTCGAGACATCTACGGTTTGGTCATTTCCCGCACGTGGTAAATTGGTTGACTGATGTCGATCAAAAAAGATTAGCCTTGTTATATCAAGAACTTTCAAAAAAGAAAGAGGTGTATTTAATTTTAAGAAATTCAGATCCTCGAAATGAAAACCCCACGACACGTTTTTTGATGACTTGTACAGAAAATTCATCATTAATAGAGCAAAGGTATCTCGCATCATTAACTGTGACGCAAAAAAACGTGGTCAGATTAACGAACTCATTATTGTAAACCGATAGTATGTATGAAGCCTTACTTTAAAACTAATAAACTTGAACTCTATTTAGGTGATTCTCTATCATTACTAGAGGTATTACCTAAAGAATCCATTGATATGATTTTTGCAGATCCTCCGTATAATTTATCAAATGGAGGATTCACCTGCCAGGCAGGCAAGACCGTATCAGTTAATAAAGGGGAGTGGGATAAAAGTAACGGGCTTGAAGAGGATTTAAAGTTTCATATCGCATGGATTAAAGGATGTCGTAGAGTATTAAAACCAAATGGAACAATTTGGATTAGTGGGACGTATCACTCAATATATCGGTGTGGGTATGCTCTTGAATTAACCGGCTATCATATTTTGAATGATATATGCTGGTTCAAGCCAAACGCATCACCAAATTTGAGTTGTCGATATTTTGCTGCCAGTCATGAGACGTTGCTGTGGGCACGAAAAAGTAAAAATGCAAAGCATTTTTTTAATTATAAATTAATGCGCGATACGATATGGCCTGGCGATATCATTAAAAAAGATGGTAAACAAATGCGTTCAGTTTGGGCTATTAATACTCCTAAGCCGGATGAAAAGAAGTTCGGGAAACACCCCACTCAAAAACCTATTGATTTATTAAGACGCATTGTTCTTGCAAGTACCACAAAAGGGCAAACAATACTTGACCCATTTACGGGAAGTTCTACTACTGGTTTAGCTGCTTACATGTGTGATAGAAAATTTATCGGTATTGATAAAGAAAAAAAGTATTTGGATTTGTCAATTAAGCGATTTGAAGTATTGCATTTAAACCCTCAAAAGAAAAGTCGGGGAGTAAAAAAACAGGAGCTTGTTAATTTATTCGACACTGTTGCTGCAGCATTATGAAAAGGCAGATGCGTTGTATAAATATACTTAAGAAAGGTATCAATGGAGAGACAGGAAGCAATAGAAAGAATATCTGCAATTATTGGTAATGACTTACGACCACTGGCAGATGAATATAGTGTTACTGTTTTTAGGAATGGGAGGAAGAATAAAGGTTGGGCTGGTCATGTGCTCGAAAGATATTTAGGATTACCTATCAACTCTTCTCAATCTCCGAATTTTGGTTCTTGGGAACTCAAAACAATTCCATTAAAACACCTCGCAAATGGCCGATTGACGGTCAAAGAAACTATGGCCATAACCATGATAGACGCTTATAATGTTGAAAGAACTGACTTTGAAAATAGCCACTTATTAGCAAAATTAAAAAAGGCAGTCATTGTTGCTCGTATTTGGGAAAACCAACAAGAAACCTCATCTGTACTTTATGGTGTTAAAGCATTTGATTTAGATGATCGCACACTCTATACTCAAATTAAAGCTGATTATGACTTAGTAAGAAATACAATCATTGATAAGGGATTTTCCACATTGAGTGGTAAGATGGGCGTACATATACAACCTCGAACAAAAGATCCTGGCCATGGCAGTACTTCAAGAGCTTTTTATGCACGAAAATCATTCTTAAAGGAAGCTATATTTCCCGAGATGCAATAAATATAAGAGAAAAAGCGAGCTAACCCCTTATATTCCTCCTATTTGTACAGTTATTTTTTTCTCCTGTTTGAGAAATAAATATTTTTTACTTGCTTTTTAAAATATTTTTGATATAATATATTTAGTT
>JAHJGZ010000156.1 GCA_018823795.1 Candidatus Omnitrophota bacterium | reverse complement strand
CGTAATCTCTACATAATTAGTGCTGGGTAAATTCAAACATATAATTTAGCTTCGTTGTCACCTGCCTGCCGGCAGGCAGGCTCGTTAAATTATGTCTTCATTTACCTCATAATAGCTGGCAGCGGGATACTGAAATATTCCGCCCCGAGAATAGTAAACGTTAATACGATAAAAATGGCTGCAAAAATAAGGATAATGACAAATAAAAGTGGCAATTTTTCATCTGTCGGTCCTTCAATTTTAATACCAACCTTCTGTTCCATATTATTGTCCTTTGATTAAATTAATGATATGTTTTTCTTTCATGAGTGCCAGAAAATATTTTACCACATGCGGGTCAAATTGTGTTCCTGATAATTGTTCTATTTCTTGCAACGCTTCTTCGATCGATTTTGCTTCACGGTATGGCCGCTTCGTAATCATTGCAGTAAAAGCAACGATCAACGACATTATCCGTGCACCCGGCGGAATCTCCTCCCCGTGCAACCCTTCGGGATACCCTTTCCCATCATACCGTTCATGATGATAAAGAATAATGGGGATAACCGGTTTTAAAGAATCAATCGATTGAATAATCTCAACACCGCGATAGGGGTGGGTCTTGATTATCTGATATTCTCGTTTTGTAAGTGTCCCTTCCTTCACTCGTATTGATTCAGGAATTCCTAAATGGCCTGTATCTAATAACGAAGCTGCGCGTTGAATGTTCAAAATTTCTGTTTTTGGAAGCCCCATGTATTTCACAAGTTCATACACAAGCGTCGAAAAAATGTACGTATACCTTTTATCTCGCGGTAAGTTAATATCTAAAATGTTATTAATCGACTTAATACTCCCCAGCGTAATCCGTTCATGTTCCTCTAAAAGCTGCGAATTGCGGATAGCAACAACAGCCTGTTCAGAAAGTGCTTTTAATACTTCAACGTCAGATCGGGTAAATAGTTGCTTGTCTACCTTATTTTTGACAGTCAATACCCCAATAACATCATCGTCAATGAGGGGAAGTGAAATACAATGCCGTGCAATGTAATATTCGCCTTGTGCAGCCACCCGGCCCAACAGCCCTTTCCCCATTACATATTTTTTTCCATGTGTTTCGACACCGTTTGCGTCTAAAATAAAATGAGGTATGAGCCATTTCCGTTGGTCATCTACTAAAAAGATAGAGCAATATTGTGCTTTCAAAATCTGCGCACAGAGCCGTCCTACTTTGGGAATTAAATCATCAAGATTAAGCGACGAACTAATAACTCTATTAACAGAATGGAGTGACGATAACGCAAGAGCGCGGGGATGTACGGTTTCATACACATTGTGAAGATCGCGCAACTTCTGGTAACTGTCAATTTCGGAATTTAAAAAAGGAATAAAACAACTAAGTTTTTCTTTCAGCGCTCGTTCGGATCCTTTCAAAGAACAAAACACAATAAATCCACGCTGCGAGCCCTTCGCCAATGGAATCAATGCACATTTTCTATTTTTATAGCATCTAAAAAATTTTTGATCGTATGACGCCCCTTGTTCCAATGCATTAGAACAAGTATCAGAAATAAACTGAATACAATTTACTTGATTTGAATCTATTTCAGAATAGACAGTACAACATTCTTTTCGATTTAAACGTTTCAGTAGAGCTTCTTTTTCGGAGTGATTGAACCAACCAAGCGGCTTATTAAGAAATTTATGGTACGTCTTATATCCCTGCTTCCACTGGTCACTTGTAGCAAGATATTGGAATAACAGATTTCCGTTCAGTTTTTCCATGTATATGAAAAAAGCATTGCTGCCTTTTTGTATGTTCTATTATGTTATTAATCTCTATGCTCTCAATAAGCATAGCTTTCATTATGCTCTATCAACACGACGTAAACTCAAGCAAGTAATGTAATTGTATCACTTCTATAAGGCATGTCAATATAAATAAGGGGCGGCAGAAGGCAGACAACAGAAGACAGAGAAAACACTTATGGGAAAATATTTGTCTGTCCTCTGACTTCTGTCTTCTGGTTCATTTATGCAGCAACCTTGAAAGCATGCATCCTGATTGCAGTAGTAATCTTATCTAACATGCCGGTAAGATTTTTTTCTGCTATTTCTGTCCAATTATCAAAAATTTCCTCCAGATCTACAATATCTACATTGATACTCGGAGCGGCTAAGAGAGCCATAATAACCAATCCAAAATGTACAATTGCTAGCTGTCGTAATATTTTCTTGTCTTTATCAACCGGTAAAAAGACTTTTGCTTTTGCCCCCTGTGCAACAGCACTTTTAGAATCAGTTCCGACATAAAAATAACCATTCTCCTTAAGAGTAGCAATTTCTTCTCTATTGCTCGTAAAAACGGGACGAATTCCTAATCCTCTCAGCAGTTCCTCCATATACGTATCTTCACCAAAAGCAATACTTCTCTCACCGTCGGCTCGTACGTCTTCAAGTACCATGATAAGATTACTCTCATCAGGATTCTCTTTATTGCCTTCCTGCTTTATTACTTCGCTAAATGGTTTTAAATAAACATCTAAATGCCGGTGCGTCGAACCGATTGAAACTTCACGAAGTGTCTCGAACTGTTCTTTATATTCTTTAAGCATTGCAGGTAAAATAGTTGCTCTTTCAACCACTTCTTCCGGTTGTGTCTTTAAAAACCGTATCCCGCCAGCGGCTATCGGCGGTTGTGCCGTACGAAAAAATGCCGGATCAACATTCGGTATGATAGCAATAGTACTTCCCGATGCAATAGATACCGTTGCATTTGGCGGAAGATTTTGAAAGACACCAATATCACCAACAATATTTCCGCTTCTGAAATATTGTGTTTTACCATCAAACATTGTCGTTACCGTACCTGTTAAGACAACATACAAATTATTGGTACTACGAACCCGAGCAGGAAGAATCGTTTCCAAATCATACGTGTCCGCCGTAGCATGAGAGGCAAAATCGGTAATTTCCGCTTGAGTAAAATAGGTTTGTAAATCGGTTTGCTGTAATTGACGAGGCGATACCAATCCAAGTGCCTCACGTGTACCATCTTGCATTTCTGCCCATGTTTGGGCTGATGAAGCAACGGCTTCTCGAAAACCATCCGGTAAAAACTCTAAAGGAGCTGACTCTGCACTGTTACGAGCAAAATAAGTAATCACATTCATTAAATTCTCTTTTGCATCCTGAGGCGCCTCTTTAAGAATTGATAAAAATCCAGGAGTGAGAAGTTCAGGTTTAAAAAATCCGGCAAAACTTCCCCATGAACTTATATTAGCAACTTCGCTTGCTAACCCACTGACCACAGCTATATCAACCATACGTGACGGTAAATACATATAAAATCCTGATTGGTCTGCAGCTTCCAAACGATACGCTAACGCATGGGCTATTGTGTGGTCTGATATATTCAAATCCGCAAAAGATCGTGCATAATTAATTTCAATATCTCTCAACCGACGAAGTCCATTCACCGCTGCTTGATCGCCTGAACGACCTGCCTCAGTAATAAGGGACCGATAACGACGCCGTACATGCATTCTCACCTTTTGTACATCAACACGCCCTGTTCCTCTTAGTTGCTCTTCAATCATAGTATCTATCTCGTCTCGTATCTTTGTTGTTGCAGGCTTATGAGTCGGTGGAACTGGTATATCTGATGCAAAATCGGTTCGTAAGATCATTGTTCTCACTAAAGGAAATAAATCTTTTGTTTCTTTCTCTCCTAAAAAGCTCTTTATAAGTGATTTAATTGTGTTCTTGTCTTGGTCAAATGCTGGATCAGTATAGTGTGCATCATAATATTTCTCTTCCCCCGTATAATCATATTTCTTAATACCAAATAAATCAGCAATCTGCCGCAATGTTTCTGCAACATAGGCTGGCCTATCCAATGTTTCAGATTTCATATGTTTAGATCGAATATGAAAATCATGCATCAGTCCTGCCATAAATGTCGCTTTCATATATTGCTTGTAGTTGCTTTCTCCGGGCTTCATACCTGTTTTGCGCAAACGTTCCTTTGCAAGATTGAGTGCTCCATATACCGTTATTAAGTTGTGTGCGTGATTATGATAGTTGGTGTCCCTGAGTATCATCTTTTGATAGATGATCTCCACTTTTTTCGTTAAGGAAATAGCGTCCACTACTTCTCTCTCACTCAATCCACAATCGTGTAATACTCCTTTAATTTTTTCTCTAAAGAGCGGTATAACATTGGACATGTAAGTTTGAGCCAATGCTATCTTCATTGCCTCTTGCTTTTCAGGCGGAATGTTACGATTTGCCCATGTCTTCGCACGACTTCCAAATGGGGACATCATAAACTGAATTAATCGTGCAATGGTACCGACGCCGTTTTCTTGCACTGTTACTTCAAGTTCTTCTTGCACATTAAGGTCTCTGACTCTCAGTGCTTTTTCATCCTCTCCTGCTCTCAACTTCCCCCCCTCGATCATATCGTTGATGATTGCACGCGCCTCATCTGCATCAACGGTAATGTTAGCCTCCTGCAGATCACCAAACAAGCTTTTTTCTTTTGTGCTGGGGAACGGAATAACGTCTGCCTGTTTTGCTTCTTGCTGCATTGAGCGTATCTGTGTATCAACTGCGATCCGCAACGCATCGATAAACGTTGCCCCCTCAACAATCTCTGACAAGGCTTGATGTATCTCGTTAAGGATACGTTGCATTTCAATAATGTTGTCCTTGCATGCACTCCGCAATAATTCAACGGCAAAATCAACATCACGTTTCAGTTGTTCTCTTTCGTATGTGTCCGTGATGTCACTTCCCATTAATCCACGTGATAATCCACGCACAACAAGAACATCAAGGAGTATCGCGCGTGCGGTTTGATTTTTTATGGTATTAAGAGCACTGTTAATGCCAACATAACCATCCTCAAACTTATCAACAACCATTTCGGGTGATTTATCAAGAAAATCGATAAAGAGTATGTTCGGCATCGTCGCCTTATCTGTCTGAATACGTACAAGCGCCTCCTTAATTAACGCGTCTATTTGGAATCGTGATAATCCTATTCGTGCATCAGAACGGTAATACGTAGCAGCCACAGGTAGTGTCGTTAAACGCTGAGTCATCTGAGAACTCAGAGAATTGACAATATGGCCATCGGCCGGTTTATTTTTCCGTATCAACTGTTTACTGTAAAATTCACCTTTTGGTTGCATTGACGCCATTGCTTCGGATTTACGAGCAATAGCTGCAGCTTCTTTTTTTTCTGCAAAAGACTTTCGTAGTTGTTGCAGTTGTTCAGTAACTTCCTGTTCATACTGAAACGGTCTGTTTCCCAGCCGGGACTTAAATCCATCTTCAATAATGGTAAATAATTCATCAAATGATAAATCTAATGCAGTTGCCATGCGATAAAGCTCCTCCGTCGGCGTTGTGCCAAACAAGGTCAAATCGTCAGTACTAATAGTAACCTTTACTTTCTGTCCTTGATAATCGCTCGCAAGAGCGGTATTATAATATTTTTGAGCTGTATCAATGGCACTGGCATATTTTCCAGCATCGAGTTCTACAATGCGTTGCCGAACATCTTCCGCCCACTCCCCGTATGTTTTCTTAAGGTATACTGCTAAGGGATGGTCTTTATAACCGGAAACATAGGGAGAAATGCCTACATTAGATGTCGGATTGGTTTCTACATACGTCCCTTTCTCTATTAAAATGTCGCGTACATATCCGGCACGAGCATATAAATCAATAATCATTTCTTCTGTATAAGTACCTAAGAAAATTTCACTTTGAAGCGTTAATGCACCAGAACGAAGTGAATTATTTAACATATCGCGTTCCTGAATAAGCTGTGCTTCAGTTATTGAAATCAAAGGAACTTTTCCTTCTCGCAACAGATTCAGATCAAATGCAATCTGTTTTAGTCGTTCTTCAACATGTTCCCTTCGTTCAGTTCCAAACAATTGATCATACTCTACTGCAATGACGATTGCATGGCCTAATCGGTCCAATACGATCGGTGTTTTATCATCAACATCCTCAAATGATTTCATAAACAGGGCTTCTAGTGCAAAACGGATACCCGACTCCATAGTTACGTCTGTAACACTTTCGGATACGTGGGATGTCGTTCCGATACATAGATCACCGTCCCTGCCCATCTCTTTCACTTTCTGTTTATATGCCATAACAATCTGATATGCCTTATAGAACAAGCTCGGTGGATTATACTCTTCCTGGCCCGCGGCATCTATCCCAATCACATATTGTAAGACATTTTGTCCTGTCACTTCACTTCCCCTGGTTGAAAAATTCAAAACTTCATTTCCCTCTTTATTTGTTATAGGCATATAATGACCATCATCCAGTTTCCATGCCTCTTCAAGAATATCAACAAAAATTTGTGCACTTTCTATCTTATGCGCTTCCCGTTTCCCAAAAGGTTCTTCATTATCACCAAATTTTGTGATAGATAATGTGATTTTCAGTTCGGGAACCATATTACCAAGCCCTCGCTGTTCTTGTTCTATCTTATAGTCTTTATGAGCCTGAATAACAGCAAGTATTTCATGTAATGTCGCTTGCTTATTTTCGTCAAACGGTTTTTTACTATCCGCAGTAATATTAAACCTCGTCTCAACATATCGGTTTTTATTCTCCTGATATTTACGCAATACTTCTTTCGTTATCCGCTTCAATGTCTTTAGCTCATCTTCCCGTGAAATTTTGTGGAGCTTAGATGCAGCCATAAAATGAGTCACAAATTCCGTCAGTGCCCCTTCTTTAAAGTTGAACATATCGCTAATACCAAACTTTAATCTCATATAAAGATCTATCTGCCTACGAATAATATCACGTTGTTCTACCGATACAGTCATAAGATCCTTCATCTTGTTCTTGTCTATATAATTCTCATAAAATGCTCTTTGTCCTTCAGTAAGCTTAGTTATATCACCGTCTGCATCGACAAGAGCTAATCTGATGCCAAGTAACATCTGAGCATCGTCAACAAGGTAATTTTTGTTCGTCGGCCATATGTATTCATCGGTACAATAAGTATTTATAAAATTGTATAGAGCCCGAGATGTTTCACGAGCATATGAGAAAAGCTCTTCTAACCGTATCTCTTTCTCCGGAAGACCATATTGTTTACGCAATTTTTTGAGTAATTTTTCACTACCCTGCACAATATCTCGATAATCTTGTGTTTCCGGTCCATGTTCCAAAATAATGCCATTCCAAATGTAAAGATCGAAATCACATGACATTTTTAAATGAGCGTGCGTTTCTGATTT
>JAHJGZ010000155.1 GCA_018823795.1 Candidatus Omnitrophota bacterium | reverse complement strand
GGACTTATTCCCATTCAATGGTTGCGGGGGGTTTAGAACTAACATCCAAACACACCCTATTGATTCCTTTTATCTCATTGATAATACGATTCGAAATTGTATTTAACACTTCATACGGCAGGCGAGCCCAATCAGCGGTCATACCATCGCGCGATGTCACTGCACGGATAGTAACGACATTTTCATAGGTCCTCTCATCCCCCATGACCCCGACACTTTTAATCGGCAAGAGAATCGCAAAAGACTGCCAAATTTTTTTATACAGACCTGCACGTTTTATCTCATCAACAACAATACAGTCAGCAGCACGCAGCAGATCGGCTCTTTTTTTTGTTACATTGCCAATAATACGTACGGCAAGCCCTGGCCCGGGAAATGGTTGTCTCTGAGTTATTTCATCGGAAAGCCCAAGCGTGCGTCCAACCTCACGGACTTCATCCTTAAAAAGTTCCCGCAACGGTTCGATAAGCTTCAGTTTGAGTTTCTTCGGCAAGCCACCAACATTATGATGACTTTTTATCACACTGGTTGGTCCTCCATGAAAGCTCACCGACTCGATCACATCAGGATAGAGTGTACCTTGTGCTAAGTACCGTACGTTTCCTAAGCGTTGCGCCTCTTTTTCAAATACCCGTATAAATTCGTGACCAATAACTTTACGTTTTCGTTCAGGATCAACAACATTTTTAAGTTTATCAAGAAAACGTTTCTCTGCATTTACTGTTCGCAAGTTAAGGTGAAAATTTTTCTGAAAGACCTCTTTTACCTTTTTCGCTTCATTGTGCCGCAGGACACCATTATCGACAAAGATACAGGTTAACTGTTTTCCAATCGCTTTATGTATTAAAAGAGCGGCGATTGAAGAGTCAACGCCACCTGAAAGGCCCAATATAACTTTTTCTCGTCCCACTTCCCGGCGAATATTTTTAACCGTTTCTTTGATAAAACTCCTCGGTGTCCAACTACTAGAAACGTTACAAACCTTAAAAAGAAAATTTGCTATCAACGTACTGCCCAGCGGTGTATGAACAACTTCGGGATGAAACTGAATACCAAAAATAGTACGGTCTTGATTTCTAAACGCTGCTATCGAAGAATTACGGGTATGTGCAATTCTCTCAAACCCCGTGGGGAGGCGTGATACATGATCACCATGACTCATCCACACGTTTATCTTCTTAGGCATTCGGAAGAAAAGATCTTCTCTCCTGTCAATGGTAAGCTCTGCATGTCCGTATTCACGCAGTGGTGTTTTCTTTACTTTGCCGCCGAACATATGACCACACAGTTGCATACCGTAACAAATCCCCAGTATGGGAATATTAAGTGAAAATACCTCTTCCCGAGGAAAAGGGGCCTTTTTTTGATAAACGTTCGAAGGGCCACCAGAAAAAATAATACCGTTCGGATTAATCTCTTTAATCTTTTTTATGGAAATATTATACGGAAGGATTAAACTAAAAACTTTATTCTCACGAACTCTCCGTGCAATAAGCTGCGTATATTGAGAACCAAAATCAAGGATGAGGATGGTTTCTGTCTTCGACATAGTTTTTATTTGCACATGCCTGTCTTCTGCGCATTTTGAAATACTTTGCCTTCTGTCTTGATCGCTGGAGCAATAATTATCTCAGTAAGTTGGAAATCCTTAATAGTTGCTGCACCGACACTCCCCATCGAGGCACGAATAGCTCCCATTAAATTTTGTGTCCCATCGTCGGTACGTGCGGGGCCAAACAGAATCTCCTCTAACGACCCTGTTGTGCCGACCCGAATCCGGGTACCACGAGGCAAATTTATATTGGGCGTTGCCATACCCCAATGACACCCTTTGCCCGGTGCCTCTTTTGCACGAGCAAATGCCGAACCGACCATAACCGCATCGGCTCCCGATGCAAATGCTTTACAGATATCTCCACCAGTCGTCATACCGCCATCAGTAATAATAGGTACGTATTTCCCTGTTTTCTTGAGGTGAAAATCCCTTGCCGCTGCTGCATCACAGGTTGCAGTTACTTGCGGGACACCGATACCAAGCACGCCACGTGTTGTACATGCTGCACCAGGACCAACACCAATAAAAACTGCGCTTGCACCCACTTCCATCAATTGAAGTGTCATTTTATACGTCACCGCATTCCCAATAATAACCGGAACTTTTAGAGATTTGCAGAGTTTCCCATAATCACAGACCCGATATTCTTTAGAAATATGTTTTACTGAAGATACTTGGGATTGGACAACAAAAATATCCGCACCAGCAGCTTGCGCAATTTTGCCAAACTGTTCTGCACGTTGTGGAATAGAACTGACAATAGCGGTGACACCAGCTTTTTTAATCTGTTTAATACGTTTTTCAATAAGTCTTTCTTTAATTTTCGGAGCATACAATTTCTGAACGAGTTCTGTTGCTTTCTCCGGAGTGGCTTTTGCGATCTTCGTTAAAATATCACTCGGGTCGTCGTATCTGGTTTGTACTCCTTCAAGATTGAGTACCGCAAGGCCGCCAAGTTTTCCCATTTTTATTGCAAAACCAACATCTACCACACCATCCATAGATGCAGCAATAATAGGAACCGCATATGTTTGGTGAGCAAATTCCCATGACGGATCCACTTCATTTGGATTTATCGATACTTCTCCCGGAATAAGAGAGATTTCATCAAAACCGTAACATCTTCGTGCTTTTCGTCCACGACCGACCCACATTCCCATAGAGACACCTCATGGTTTATATGATTAAAAAAATTCCCTCTCTAATAAAAAAATATCTGCTTATATATCATGATTTTAAGCTATTTTTTGATGAGGGTAAATTCAGCCATCAAAGCTCTGTCGCTCTGTTCTATAAGTTTGGGCTTCAATTATAGGAAGGTAATGATACTAAATAAGTTAGGGCTTGTCAAGGTGGAAAAGGAGATTTTCTAAAAAAACAGTCTATAGGCTATGTAAAGGTAGGATAAAATTCAACTTACGGTATCTTTATATAAAAGGTGTGAATAACACCCTACATTTTCCAGCTTCTTTCAACTATTATGGTAAACTTATCGCGTACTTGTACGCCATGTTGATCTTCTACGATTACAGTAACATGCAAATATATTCCTGCATCATTTACCGTCGGTGAAAGTATTATTTCACCAATGCCATTGCCTTTATCGACCAATGTCGCAAAGTCAGGTACATTCGCACCATGTATTTTGACTGGATCATTATCAGGATCTGCTGCAATGATAGAAATAACGCGTTGGTCTCCCTCTTTCATTTTTATATCTTTAAGGGGCGTAACGATCTCAGGTATTCGATTTCTTCCCGTAAGGCCTAATAATAGTTCCTTGGTCGGTGGACTATAGGTTCCCTGTTTCATTCCAAAGCGCCGTGAAATATAATATCCTTTCTTACGTACTATCCATTTCGATATTCTTATGTGTTCTCTTTCTCCAAAAAGATAATAACGATAACATGAATAGACAACCTCGCCATATTTTTTCATTTTATATTGTCTCTGTACTCTTTTCCCATCTTTTGTATAAAATTGAACGCTCATCCCTTTTTTTAATACTTTGCTGATGTCTCGTCGCCGTCGCATGAGGCGAGAGAAATCGACACCTTGTAAGCGCGCGACATCCTTCTGTTTCATTGAGGTCGCGGTACCTCGTACTCTGTTAGACGATTCGCTACAATAATGATAATATATCCAGTATTCTTTCCCGTCTGGATGAATGATCTGAGCAAATTTTATGCGACTTTCCATTTTCTTTCCTGGGGGCATATACGTTTCATAGGTTTTGTTAATCCGCTGCCCCGTTTTTTGATTCCGTAGCAATTCTTCACCTAAAAGATTTTCCCCATCACCTTTTAATGTATAGAGACGATAGAGAAGATAGCCGGCGTGACTTTCATCTACGATAAATTCCATACTACTCATCGGAGATTGATAGACAGAAATACACATCCCTTCTTTTATAATATTTCGTAAATCCTCAGGAGCACTAAACCGCAGCGTATCAAGATTGAATATCTCTTCTTCATTCATTGCAGTGGCCTTGAAAAGAAGAATATCATCAGCATTATAGTATGAACAGGTATAGAGAGCCTCTCCTACTTCATTTTTTGTTACTGCAGATACCTTTTTCCCTACTAACGTATCTGAATGATCACTCTGATACCGATAATACGTAATCAGACCATTCGCATTAATATGACGGATGCGACGTTCTTTCACCCTATCACTTGGTTTTGCAATATATAATCCATAGACTTCAATAAACACGCCGCTTTTAAGTTGCTTGGGAACGACGTTCCATACATCAAGGTTGTCAAGGTTTGCAATGTCTTCCTCTTTTGTTGAGATTGCTTTAAAAAGAAGGGCTCCATCGGCAGTATAGTATGAATAGATATACCTATTATTCCCTGTTTCATCCTTTGTCTTCATCGCTATTTTTACCCCATCTAATGTATCGGAAGCGTCATTGCGATAGCGATAATACTGTACCGTTCTGAGCGCGTTAATGAGACGCTTAATACGCACGCCTTTTTCACCATCAGGTCTTACATATGATTCATAGTCGGTAACAACCATTCCCTCTTTGAGATCGTTTGAATCAAGATTTGAAATATTAAGATTGTCAAGACCGGTAACATCTTCTTTCTTTATTGATGATGCCTTAAAACGAAGAATGCCTTCCGGGATAAAATATGAATGTGTATACATATTTCCTCTGAATTTGTTTTTTTCTATTGATAAACGTACCCCTAAGATTCTATCTGAATACTCATTCTGGTACGCATAATATTCAATAGTCCCGTCTCCGGTAATAACATAATGAATACGTTGCCTTTTCTGATTTTCGGGTTTTGCAATATATGACTCATAGACTTCCACCTGTACATCCTCCGCAAGAATATCTGGGCTTGGTTGCAACACATCGAATCCATCGAGGTGTGCCACGTCTTCCTGACTTGTCGATATCGCTTTAAACTTCAGGCCCCCTTCAGGTGTATAATATGAATACGTATACACATTCTTTCCGCTCATATTTTTCGTTATAGTATATTGTGTCCCTATCATTTCATTAGAATACGCACTTTTATACTGATAATACTCAACCGCCCCGTCTGCGCTGATACGGTAGTGTGCACGTTGTTTTACTTGATCGTCTGGTTTTTCGTTGTATGATTCATAGATTTCAACAAACATCCTATCTCGAAAATCCTCTGCCTTTAAATTACGCAGCTTATCACCTTCCAAAAGCCACTCAAGGTGGGCAACATCCTCCTGCCTCGTTGAAGTGGCTTTAAATTGAAGAATTCCCTCCGGGGTAACATACGCATAGGTATACATATGTCTTCCGTCTCTATCCGTCGTGATCGTTACATTCTCACCGTCTCCCATTACGAGTCTCATTTTGCTCAATTGAAATGGTGTTAAAACTATATCTTTTCGTGTTTCCTTCAATAACGCATAATCAATCCTTCCATAACTATCACAGACAAGTATCGTTAGATCTTCGTTCTGTGCCATCAAGACGGCCGCATTGTTAATGTCCATTGTATCAAGATGGGCTACATCTTCTTGCCGCCGAGAACGTGCCGTAAAACGAAGGATGCCTTCTGGCGAATAATACGAATACGTATATACATTCTCTCCCTTTTCATTCTTGAGTGCCTTTACATGTTTATGTTCACTTAATGCTAAACCATACCTATCAAATGGCGTACGCATCATTTCCGCTTTGCTCCCCCGTGATATACGACGAGCAATCTTTCCATCTTTATCACAGATAAACATACTTGTTCCATCTTTTATATCGGCTAGCAATAATGAAACATCGCTTACTTCCATTTCTCCGAAATGTGCTACATCTTCCTGTTCCGTTGATGTGGCAACATAGGCAAGAATACCGTCTCTGGTATAATAAGAATAGGTATACATATCTTCGCCCATTTCACTTTGCGATACCGTAAGATACTGATTTTTCACCGGTACATCAGCAGGCTCTTCTTCTTCATTATTTACAATGGCGGTATAATCAATACTGCCATCATCTTTATAATAATACTTAATTTTATTTTTCTTTTTTTCATTATTGACTATTATTAAAGAATCGACTTTCCCCTGCGTACCGTATTTGATGAGAGGTGCTTGGGCCATTCGTGATGAGGTAATTTCACCGGAATCTGACACCGTTACGTTGAGGGCATAGTCAACACGACCATTCGCCGTATAATAATACTGTATAACGTTCTGTTTCCCGTCTTTCTGGGGTACGATAAGTGAGCCAACTTTTCCATTACTGTTATACGTTATTTTTGGCACAGTGATATCATCACCTTTTGGCGCCTCGGAACTCACAGAGGATTGTGCAATAGCAATAGTATCTTTTACTGTCTGTGAAAAAATTATCTGAATTACCCCAAAAAAGAATACAACGGCAAACAGTATTATTTTTCTCTTTTTAAATTTCATAGATATATCTCTTTAAAAGTAGTTCTAATCAATTACATCTTATAAAAAAAACTGCAACAATTCAATCATGTTGTTTATGGAAAATAAAAAGGGGTGATTTCTTCTTTAAAGAAATCACCCCTTCGATGTTTTGCATAGCTGCTATTATGCGTTCTTATTTTTTCTTCTTTTTCTCTTCTTCTTTAGGCTTTTCGCTAATAATGACTTCGGTCGTTATAAAAAGAGAAGAAATGCTTGCAGCACTTTCAAGTGCAATGCGTACTACTTTTGTGGGATCGATAATACCATCTTTCACAAGATCGGTAAATTCCCCTGTCTCAGCATTAAAACCAACATTGCCTTGCTCTTCCATTATTCTGTTAACAATGACTGACCCGTCATGTCCTGCATTGTTTGCAATCTCACGAGCCGGTCCTTCAACCGCACGACGTAAGATGTTAGCTCCTATTGCTTCGTCGCCCTTGAGCTTCAGTGAATCTAAAGCAGGTAGTACGCGTAAAAGTGTCACACCGCCACCAGCAACAACTCCCTCTTCACGAGCTGCTCGTGTTGCATTCAACGCATCTTCCACACGTGCTTTCTTTTCCTTCATCTCAACTTCAGTGGCCGCACCAACCTTAAGAACGGCAACGCCACCGGTCAGTTTCGCCAAACGTTCTTGCAGTTTTTCCTTATCATAGTTGGAATCTGAGTCACTGATTTGCTTACGGATTTGCTCACACCGATTCGTAATATCCTTCTTCTTGCCAGCACCTTCAATAATCGTTGTATTTTCCTTATCAATAATAATCTTCTTAGCACTGCCTAATATATTCATTTTTATATTTTCAAATTTGGTGCCGAGCTCTTCGGCAAGGACCTGACCATCGGTAAGGATCGCAATATCTTCAAGCATTGCTTTCCGGCGGTCACCAAAACCAGGTGCTTTTACTGCTGCAACTTTAAGGGTCCCACGCAACTTATTCACCACTAACGTCGCTAACGCCTCACCCTCAACGTCTTCAGCAATAATAAGAAGTGCGATACCACTCCGTGCAATCTCTTCCAGAAAGGGAACAATCTCCTTAATGCTGGTAATTTTTCTGTCAGTAATTAAAATGCGTACATCTTCTAATACAGTTTTCAGGGCCGTTACATCGGTCATAAAATAGGGCGAAAGATATCCACGGTCAAATTGCATTCCTTCAACAAGATCCATGTAGGTTTTCCCCGTATTTGACTCCTCGACAGTAATAACCCCTTCTTTGCCCACCTTTTCCATTGCGTCAGCCATCATCTCGCCAATCGTTGAATCACCATTCGCACTCAGTGTTGCAACCTGCGTAATTTCTTCTTTGGTTTTGATTTCTTTGCTTTTTCCTTTAATCGCCTCGATTAACACTGATGTTGCCTTATCAATGCCCCGTTTCAGTGCCATAGGATTTGCGCCAGCAGTAACATTTTTCATTCCTTCCTTGATTATGAACTGGGCCATTACCGTTGCGGTTGTGGTCCCATCACCTGCTTCATCAGCAACTTTTTCAGTCACTTCACGGATGAGCTGTGCCC
This sequence comes from Candidatus Omnitrophota bacterium, assembly GCA_018823795.1. Classification (GTDB taxonomy): domain Bacteria; phylum Omnitrophota; class Omnitrophia; order JAHJGZ01; family JAHJGZ01; genus JAHJGZ01. Next base: position 11,922 of record JAHJGZ010000155.1, on the reverse strand, counting down.
CCATATTTTCATAGGGATCTTTAAGGTCAATTTCCTTTGCAACCGTCACACCATCTTTTGTGATTTCCGGCGCTCCAAACTTTTTATCAAGGACGACATTGCGACCGCGCGGTCCTAAGGTCACTTTTACGGTATCAGCTAAGATGTCGACCCCCTTTTTTAAAGCACGCCGCGCTTCTTCTGAAAAAGCTAATTGTTTAGCCATGTATGTACCTCGCTTTAAGTTACTCGTTACGTATGTTGAGTGAGTTAAGCAGGGTACGTACGGAACTCCTGTACGTACCTTACTCAACTTATTTCACTTACTCAACTGGGTATTATTCAAAAACAGCTAAAATTTCACTTTCGCGTAAAATCTTATGTTTGTCCCCATCAATAAGAATTTCATCCCCTGAATATTTGCCAAAAATAACCTTATCCCCTTTTTTTACTTCTAAAGGGATTACCTTACCGTCATCATTTACTTTCCCTTTACCGACCGCAATAATTTTCCCCTCCGCTTTTTCCTCTTTCGCATTATCAGGAAGAATAATGCCGCCTTTTGTCTTTTCCTCTGCCTCGATTAACTTTATTAAAACTTTGTCACCTAAAGGTCTCACTGCCATTGTCATCCTCCTCGTTTATCTGTTATTCGTTTCAATCATTTTATTATTGTAGGGGCGCGGTTGCCGCGCGCGGAATCAAAAGACGGGATTAATACATGCCACCGCCCATGCCGCCCATACCACCCATGCCGCCACCAGCTGGCATTGGAGGCATCTTTTCTTCCTCAGGAATATCGGTCACTATTGCCTGTGTTGTGAGAAGAAGCGCAGAAATACTTGCTGCATTTTCCAAAGCAGTACGAGTAACCTTCTTCGGATCAATAATCCCTGCTTCAATCATATCTTCAAACTTGCATGTTTCAGCATTAAAACCAACATTTTTTTCTTTTTCTTTCACCGCAGCAACAACGACAGAACCTTCTTCTCCCGAATTTTCCGCTAATTGTCGTAATGGTTCTTCAAGGGAACGTCTAACAATATCAACACCAACTTTTTCATCCCCTTTTGCCTTGACCGAATCTAATGATGCTATGCAACGAATAAACGCCGTTCCGCCACCAGCAACGATCCCCTCTTCAACCGCTGCCCGCGTTGCATGCAGTGCATCTTCAACACGTGCTTTCTTTTCTTTCATTTCCGTCTCTGTTGCTGCCCCAACATTAATAACCGCAACACCGCCCGCTAATTTAGCGAGACGTTCTTGCAGTTTTTCTTTGTCATAATCAGAATCACTGTTTTCAATCTGTTTACGGATTTGATTGATACGGCCACTGATATCAGACGACTTCCCCGCACCTTCAATGATGGTCGTATTTTCTTTATCTATCGTCACCCGTTTTGCCTGTCCGAGATCACCGAGAGATACATTTTCTAACTTGATACCTAAATCTTCTGATAGTGCCTTACCTTTGGTAAGAATAGCAATATCTTCTAACATTGCCTTACGACGATCGCCATAGCCCGGCGCTTTAATTGCACAGACATTTAAGGTTCCGCGCAACTTATTCACTACCAAGGTAGCAAGCGCTTCACCTTCAAGATCTTCTGCGATAATAAGAAGTGGGCGGCCTGCTTTTGCGACCTGTTCAAGGAGAGGAACTAAATCTTTCATCGCGGATATTTTTTTCTCATAAATTAAAATGTAGGGATTATCGAGAACAACTTCCATCCGTTCGCTGTCAGTAACAAAATAGGGGGAAAGATATCCTTGATCAAACTGCATACCTTCAACGACATCAAGTGTCGTTGCGGTTGATTTCGCTTCTTCGACAGTAATAACACCGTCTTTACCAACTTTTTCCATCGCATCAACAATAAGACCACCAATCGTTGAATCATTGTTGGCTGCAATGGTTGCCACTTGTGCAATTTCTTTTTTATCTTTAATTACTTTTGTCAGTGTAGCAAGATGCTCAACAACTTTACTGACTGCTTTTTCAATGCCACGCTTTAATGCCATCGGGTTAGCACCAGCAGTAACGTTCTTCATGCCTTCCCGGTAAATCGCTTGTGCAAGAACCGTCGCCGTCGTCGTACCATCACCAGCATTATCAGACGTTTTCGAAGCAACCTCTTTTACCATTTGTGCACCCATATTTTCATACGGGTCTTCAAGCTCGATTTCTTTCGCAACGGTCACTCCATCTTTTGTAATTGTTGGTGAACCAAATTTTTTGTCACACACAACATTGCGTCCTTTTGGCCCCAATGTTACTTTGACCGCATTCGCCAGCTGGTCAACGCCGCTTCTGAGTGCCCGCCGCGCTTCTTCGTCAAACAAAATTTGTTTTGCCATGAATCCTCCTCTTTCTCTTTTGTGTTAATGTGATATTTTACAACAGAACAATTAATAAACTTTTCTACCTTAAGGATGGAACAATGCTTTGCAGAATGAATATAATGTGTCGTTGAAATCCTACCTTCGGGGATAATCAATCCTTCATTCTTCGTTCTTTGTTTTGTTAGCACTCTCCTCAAGAGAGTGATAATGATATCATTTTCCGTATTAATGTCAAGAAAAAAACATTAAAAAAAATGGCGTGATTGGTATCTCCCCGCGTCTCTTGACAATAACTGCCTGAAGTGCTAGATTTTAATCAAGAGCATATGTGGTATGAGGGGTACCATATATATAAAAGGAAGTAAATTTCGAATAGCCGGGTAAATCATTCAACAGAAAGAGAGTGATGTACCCGGCTTTCTTTAAATATACGCCCTTTTATGGTAGATTTTAGCCAGAATGAAAGGAAACCCACCATGCGTATCCTACCAGAAGTTATTGTCATCATTGCACTTACAATATTTTCCTTCTGTGCGGTAACACCCCTCTAGGCATTACCAATACAAGAGGCAGCAGTACACCCATTTATTAATAATTCGCAAACACCACTAACACAACCGCTCCAAGAGCCACACCTCCTTGACGGTGAACTGGCGCAGGAAGAATCGTGCGCTGTATCTTCTCAAGCTACTGAGATATCAAAAGATGAACTCCTTTCTGTACTCACAAAAATATCATCACAGCCTATAGCAAATGAGAAAAAAAAGAGAAAAAAAGTAAAATCATCTCCTATGACGACACATGATAAACAATTATTAAAAAATCTCTTTTCGTTTTTACATAAAGAAGCACAAGAACAAGAGAAAAACCAAAAAGGAGAAAAGCTTAAATCAAAAAAGGACAAAAACACATTCTTCTCTATTATCCCGAGAAGACGGTACCTGGGAAAAAAATGGCATGCCTTCACCGCGTGGTTTCGCAAAAAAGATAAAGACGATGTTCATGAATTAAGAGAAGAATGGGAAATATGGCTTGGGGTAGATATCTTTCATCCGTATTATAAATACAAAGAAGCTCAAAAAATCGTAAAAGAAAAGTTTACTTTTACTACTCCTCGTATATTTTCTCACCTGAGGGTACAGCCCGAGTATAAAAATAAACAGTTTAAAATAACCTTGAGTAAAAAGTTTTAGACTGTGAAAGGAATGATAAAAGACTCACTGCCGCATCTATTTACCGCTTCTTGTTTATTTCTTTCATTGCAATACAATAGAGTGATTGTACTGTCAGTGTGGGATTAAGAATTGTTTTACTCTTGCAATAGCGTTTAATAAAAGAAGCTATGCCACCCGTCATAATGATTTTAACGCTTTGGCCATACCGCTTTTGAAAATGTTTGATTAATCCATCGGTCAATGAAGCAAAACCAAAAACCGTCCCTGACAACATTCCTTGAGTAGTAGAATGACCAAGGAATGACTTCGGTTTTGACAAGATACAATTTTTCGGAAGTAATGCTCCCTTATTACTGAGCGCATTCAATGATGTCATAATACCGGGTACAATAAGGCCTCCTTTGAATATTCCCTGTGTATTGACATAATCAAAGGTTATTGCCGTTCCAAAATCAACAATTACCAAAGGAGGGGTATATAATAAAAGAGAGCCGTAGACATTGACGAGTCGATCAGCCCCCAATGAACGAATGTGTGTATACCGGTGTTTAATAGTAATCTTAATATCTTTACCAACCATATATACCGGACAACTACAAAGAATGCGAATATCTTTCCTGATCTTCGCATTAAGGGAAGGAACAACAGAGCAAAAAATACATGCCCTAACAGCTGTTCCCAATGTTTTCCTCAGTAGAGAACGAAGAGCATTACGGGAATATGCCTCAGTGCGGAGCGTATAAAAAGAGTACTTATTTTTATTATGAAAAAGTCCAAACGAAATTGCGGTATTACCAATATCAATCGCTACAATCATTCTATTTCCTTTTACCTTTCGGATGTATTCGCATCGTTTCGTGGCCAAAGAATAATTTATAATGATGAGCAAACTTCTTCAAGAATACGGTAAGAATCTTTTCCTTTGAATAGTCTATTCCTGTTTCTTCAAAAAGAGAGGTAGCGCCACGCACTAACTGTTTACGCACACTATTGACATTGATACCGACGCCGATGACACAATAATCAATAGTTTGCGCCCTCGAATGGATCTCCGTTAAAATACCACATACTTTTCTTCCTTTAATCAGTACATCATTCGGTTTTTTTAGCGTACTCGTTATTCCCGCAATAGTTTCAAGTGTTTCTTTGACCGCTCGCGCAGTTACATGGGTTATTAATGGCACTTTATTGACACGACACAATGGCCGCATAACAATAGAGAATAAAAGGTTTTTCCCCGACGGAGATACCCACGTGCGTTTGTACCTTCCCCGTCCTTTTGTCTGATAATCACTTATGACAACGGTTCCTTCAACAATTCCCTCTTTCGCTAAAGAAAGTGCGTAATCATTCGTAGAATCAATTGTTGCAAATAATAGTATTCGAAATTTCATACGCGTACCCTTTTACGTGTTCCTAACTACTGGCCTCATCATGTATATATATTCGTGGAATCTGAATATTTAAACTCGTAATAATTTCATACGGAATAGTGTTTGCTTCCTTTGCAAGTTCATAGGCAGTAATCTCTTCATCTCGAGAGACACCTAACATGATGACTTCATCTCCCACAACAACATCACTCGTATCACCTAAATCAATCATAGTATAATCCATTGAAATGCTGCCGGCGACTGGATAGCGTTTTCCTTTTATTAAAACATATGCTTTCTGCGATAATGCATAGGGATAGCCATGACTATACCCAACGGGGATTACGGCAATCTTCGTCTTTTTTTTCGTGATAAATTTTCTTCCATAACCAATACCACGACGGGAAGTAAATTCCTTAATAAGACTTACTCGTGTTTTTAAAGATAATACCCTCTCGAGAGAGAGTTTCTTTTGTAAATATTCCTGCGGATAATAACCATATATCATAATACCGGGACGAACGAGACTAAAATGGCTTTCGCTGAAATTAACAATCCCCGCGCTATTCGCAGCATGGGTGTATTGAAAATGTATGTTCTGAGCGTTCAATTCATCAAGAAGTGCTTTAAAAAGTTCGATCTGCCGGTCCGTATAATCCATATGTTCATTTTCAGCAACAGGAAAATGGGTAAAAATTCCTTCCATCTCAATAAACGAAAGATCATTGATTATCTTTATGTCTTCAAATGCATGTGTATAGGGAATGCCCCATCTGCCCATGCCGGTGTCAACCTTGACATGAACACGCACCTTTTTTCCATGTTTTTTCCCTACTGTATTGAGTTCACGTGCATATCCTATATCGGACACAGAAAAAGTAAGGTCGCTATCAATAGCTCTATCCCACTCATAGGGTAATACTGAACCTAACATTAAAATCGGTGTGAGGATACCGTCTCGTCGGAGCGCATTTCCTTCTTCATAGGATGAAACACCAAAATAATTTACTTCATCTGCCAATGTGCGAGCAATATGAACCATGCCATGGCCATAGGCGTTTGCTTTCACAATTGCCATAAGATTTACGTCTGCTTTAACTAATGCCTTGATCTTTCTGATATTACTTTTTATTTTCGCAATATCAACTTCGATCCAAACGTTATACGTATCCATAACTATCTCATTTTTAATGAGCGCATCACTTACGGAATGAACTGACGTAAGTGATAGGCGCGAATTTCCACCGTCCTATTCCATCCTGGAACGTGGCGGATCCGCCACGTCGTATGGCGGAAAACCCAGCACCCAGTTGCATTATGTCAGCGATTCCTTAATGCGTGATTTAAGACCACTGCGTGCCTAGCCATATTGCTTTAATCTTTTTTCTCTTTTCTATGTCACTTTCTGCTGGGTGCTGGGTACATTCAGACATATCCTTTATAGCATTTGAAAAACGCCATAAAGGATGTCTGCATCTACTTCTTTTTTTTCTTCACTTCCTCAGCTCCTGAAAGACGCAAATACTGAGGCAATATTTTATGTGCCAATAAAAATTTTCTTTTCCGTATAGCATCCTGAACTACATGAATGATATGACTACCACACGGATACCATTTCCTTTGTGAGGTATAAAAAATATTATTTTCCCCTACCTGTTTTAAATCATTGCTGTATTTCTCGAGAGCATCTCCACAAAGCCAAAGAGGATTTTTGTTTCTTTTGAGTTTTTCCACTAACTGCTGCGGACTCAAAAGCAGGTCACGCCCAACCTTCTTCATAGCCCCGTTACGATTCGTATAAAAAGCTCCGTATATCTTGCCACGATGCGCATTCACGATAACCGCACAGTCACTTTTTTTTATACAATTGTGTGCTATTATATCTAAACTCGAGGCGGCAACAATCTTTTTCTTCTTCGCCGTAGCAAACCCCTTCACCGCTGCAAATCCCACTCGTAACCCGGTAAAAGAACCGGGACCTGATCCGCATGCAAGGATATCAACATCATCCATCGTCCATCCACAGTGTTTAAGGCCCTTTTGAATTAAAATAAATAGTTTTTCAATATGTTTAAACTGCTCCACATAATTTACTTCCCAGAGCACGGTATCCCCTTCAGCTAAAGCAATAGCTAGTTGTTTTGTTGAAGTATCAAGTCCAAGGATTTTATAGTTTTTCATGAAAAGTTCTCTGAGTCTTATTAATGAGTCCCTCTCTATTTGTTTTACATTATAGGAAGGGACGAATTAATCCGGCTGAGCTGGGTTAATTCAATCATAAGCTTATCCTTCGATTTCACTCAGGACCCTGAGCGTAGTCGAAGGGCATTCACTTCGTTCTGTAAGATTAGATTTCATGTACCGTAATTTTTTCTTTAATAATTTCGAACGCCTTTTCAAGTTGTGCTTCCCCTCCCTCAACAATAAAATGAGGGGCTATTCCTTTTTCGTCAAATGTTTCATCATTGGGTAAGTAGGTCCGTGATGTTATTAAAAAAAGAGCTGAACCATCACTTAAACTAACTGTATTTTTTAACGATCCCTGTCCCTTTGTATTTGCCCCCACCAAAATGGCTTTATCATAATATTTCATTGCCCCAGAAAAAATTTCTGATGAACTTGCGGTGCCTTTATTAACTAAGATAACAACCGGATAAGGAAAATCTAAAGGCTCGCCCTTTGTTTTTTCTTCGGTCCGTCCAATATCTCTTTTCAAGAAATACACCACTAAACTATTGTCGTCCAAAAACAAACTACTAATAGCGAGTGCTTGTGTCTCATCCCCTCCTGAATTTCCGCGCAGGTCAATAATTAATCCAACGAGCGGCTGTGTTCGTAAATCATCAAGTGCTGTTTTAAATTCTTCGCCGGTCAAGTCTCTGAACTTACTAATCTGAATAGAGCCGACCTGTTTTTCTTCATAATAGTGTGACGAAACCGACGGAATGACAATGATGCGACAGATTAAGGTCACGTGATAGGGGATATTTTCATCCTGACGCAACAAGGTAAGTTCGACCAATTCCCCCGACGGAATTTTAAGTCTCTTTTCTATATCCGTCAATTCTAAATCAACAACGGATTCTTCGTTGATGGCAAGAAGCTGGTCTCCTTTTAACACCCCTTCTTCAAATGCAGAACTCTCTTCATATACCTTCGAAACAAAAAACAACATATCTTTTTTCTCAACTTCAATACCAATGCCGGCAAATTTGCTTTTTAACTGTTCCCGTATGACTCGTGAAAGATAATCTTTATGAATAAATTTACTATATTCATCAGTGGGGTCTTTCAGAGCGTTCACAATCATATTAATAGTAGAATACGTTAGCTTATCCAAATTCGCCATATAATCTGCATCTAAATTTCTTAAAAGACTTATCATAATAAACTGGCATCGATAAAAAAGATTGCCTACGCTTTTTTGAGTAATTTCTTTAAAATAAAATTTATCCATTTTCAAATATGCTTCTTTAATAAGATTAAGACGCCGCATCTCTTCATTGCCCAGTTCGGACGATGATTCCTCCGCCCTCCCCCTCGCCGGCATCATGATCACAAGCATGCACACTATGCATAGTATTTTCTTCACCTTTTTATACACGGAGACTCCTCCTGAGTTTTCTTAAAAAAAGTGTGTTGTCTGAAGAAACAACAAACTTCCTTTTACTTTCTCCACGGTGTGTAATCATAATCCAAACGGTCTTCGGTGGTAACAATGTCTTTATCTTTTCACCCCACTCAATAATTGAAATACCTGGTGAATCTATCAATTCATCAATGCCGATCATACGCATATCGTCTTCACCGTTAAGTCGATAACAATCGACATGGTAAACGGGCGGTGTTCCTTCGTATTGATTGACCAGTGTAAAGGAAGGTGATTTTACTTTTACTCCTCTTTTCTTAAAAAGACCTTGAACGATCCCTTTCGTAAGTGTTGTCTTGCCACTTCCCAATATACCATTTAATGAAATTACCGTGCCGGGTTTGAGACACGACGCTATGCGCTTTCCAAAAGAATGCGTTTGGGCTGATGAGGCTGTTGTTAAATGTATATTTTTCTTTATCGTATTCATTTTTAAAAATGCGTATATCCTTTATCCTTCTTATAATTTTTTTTACCTGTACCTTTTTTAGACCGGATGAATATCCCTCTTTTGCTCATAATAGTACCGATGCGGGTCAAGGGAATACGAAACTTCCGTGACCATTTTTTTTGTAACCGTACTCCCGTTGTGGGAGCAGCCGTAAAAACAAGTTCAAAATCTTCTCCATCATACAGCGCATGTTGAAGCGCCGTATGCCGGTCATGACGAGTTATGCGTAAAGCATCTCGAGACACCGGTACCGTTGGTTCCTCAATCACGCAGCCGACGCCGCTTGATTTGAGAATATGTCCCAGATCCTGTACCAGACCATCAGAGATATCAATCATTGCATGAATCGATGCATGGTGTGTTAAAAACCGTGCCTCATGAACACGCGGCTTAAATGAAACATGCTTTTTTATGATTGAACCGCCGAGGGTGCCGGTGACATAGATGCCATCACCAACTCGTGCCCCACGTCTCAGTACCAATCTTTTTTTTTCAACATCACCGACAACACTTATCGCAATCATTATGTTTTTTGATTGAGACGTATCTCCGCCAACAATTGATACAGAAAAAAGTGAAGCACACTTTTTAATCCCTTTAAAAAGATCATTAACATACCGGACCGGTAACGTTTTTGGTATCGCAAAGGCTACCACCGCATACCGAGGAATCCCTCCCATGGCTGCAATATCACTGATGCTACGTGCACATGCTTTATACCCGATCTCTGCTGGTTTTACTTTTTTGTGGTCAAAGTGTACCCCTTCGATACTCATATCAGTTGTCAATAGCTGATAGGTATTCCTATTCTTCTGTATCACGGCACAATCATCACCAACACCACACGCAACTGACCTATCAATCGGCAATTGTTTTGTAAGATGGTTAATAAGGCCAAACTCTCCTAACGAAGAAACTGACCGTGAGGTACTCTTCATCTCGTATATCCCGCGTTTTTTTCTTGTTCTTAATTATCTATCTCGCACTACTTTTTCAATGCTTGATCAAACGGTGGATAGAGCACCCCCCGTTCAGTTACAAATGCGGTAATCAGTGTCTGTGGTGTTACATCAAAAGCTGGATTATAAACAGTAATATCATCAGGTGCTATTTTTCTCTCCCCGATTTTTTTTAACTCTTCTCCGTTTCGCTCTTCAATAGGAATTTGTTCTCCTGAAGGGCATGATGCATCAACGGTACTATAGGGGGCCGCAATATAAAAAGAAATAGTATGATATTTAGCAAGGACTGCTACTGAATACGTTCCAATTTTATTGGCTGCATCACCATTCGCTGCAATCCGATCAGCACCAACAATAACTTTTTTAATGATACCTTTTCGCATCAATGACGCTGCCATGTTGTCACAAATCACCGTAACATCAATGCCGCTGCGGTTGAGTTCCCATGCGGTAAGCCGTGAGCCTTGAAGTAACGGCCGCGTTTCATCAGCATACACTTTAAATCGTTTACCCTTCTCATGGGCAATATACAGGGGAGCCAAAGCAGTGCCAATGCCTGCTGTTGCAAGTGCTCCTGCATTACAATGCGTAAGAACCACATCCCCCTCTTCAATGAGCGGTTCACCATGTTTACCGATGCTACGACATAATTCAGAATCTTCCCTTTTTATTAGTTCTGCTTCATGGAAAAGAATTTCTTTGATCTCTGGAACAGTTTTTTGCACATTACTACGAGCACACGCAACCATCCGTTCAAGTGCCCAGAATAAATTCACCGCTGTCGGACGTGATGTTTTGATATAGGCAGCAACACGTTCAATCTCACCTATAAATGCTTCGCCTTTTTTCTGATTGCAATTTTGTATCCCCAAATATAACCCGAATGCAGCTGTTACCCCAAGCAATGGTGCTCCGCGTACCGCCAACACTTTAATCGCATCGTGTAATTCTTCAACGGTCTGACAGGTTCGTTCAATAAACTTTTCGGGTAGCTTCGTCTGGTCAATTATTATTACTTTTCCATTTTCCCATCGTATTGTCTCAAAATTCATGATATCCTTTCATGAGCACATCATTTATGGAGTGTACTACACGACATAAATGACAGTGCGAATTATGCCCAGCACCCAGAAACTTTTATAATAACTGGAACAGACAATATAAAGCATATTTGTTCTACCATAATACAATTAATAATTAACTCCTCTGGGTGCTGGGTGAATTCAGCCATAGCCTTACGTTTGCTATCATCCTCTTGATGAACGTAAGCCTAGGCTTTATTCATCCAATCATAATTCTCGGCACATCAAGGAAAATACATACAATATTAATCCCCGGAATAACAACCTTATGCAAAAGCCCTATCCACAAAAGCCCCATGATAATAAATATTCCATATGGTTCTATTTTCCCGTAACGATAGGCTAACGCATCCGGCAGAAGGCCGGCAAGCACTCTTCCTCCATCGAGTGGCGGTATTGGCAATAAGTTAAATACTGCAAGTCCAACGTTAAAATAGATCGGTAAAAGCAAAAGACGAATATGAAAAAGATGTAATAAAACAGAAAGGCATGCCGCAAACAATAGATTTGCTGCTGCGCCTGCTATGGCAACCCAAATCATATCTCTTTTGGGATTACGCAATTGCATAAAATTAACCGGTATTGGACGTGCCATACCGATTGGCGGCGCTCCCATCATTATCAGGAACAAAGGCAATACAATGGTCCAGAAAGGATCGATATGCTTCAACTCGAGGCTCCTACGGACGGAATGGTGGTTTACACGCAGGTCCGCGGTGAACGTGTGAGGGAAGGATACACTGCACGACCGGGATGGCCCCTCATGACCATACCGGACCTTTCTCATATGCAGGTTAAAGCTTACATCAATGAAGTGGATCGGATGAAAATCCAGGTCGGACAGAAGGCGTATATGGTACTGGATGCCTTTCCGGATTTGGAGCTGCAGGGGAAGGTGGTCGGTG